>JAPDIY010000051.1 GCA_029259335.1 Archaeoglobi archaeon | reverse complement strand
GCATAGATATACGGGGAGATCTGTGTATAAGTTTGCAGCTCTGAATGTCCTTTTGGTGGGGGTGGTTGTTGCTCTGGGTTTCAGGGAGAAGAAGGTGTTGCAGAGGTTGGCTGAGATGTGATTTGGTAAGAACCCTAATCTTTAAAAATTTTTGAAAATCGTAAAGGCGTGACAAAGTGGAATAGATTCAAAAACACGACTTCATCCTCTTCTATACTCCTTGTATTTTCAGCCACCCCCAAATGTTTCGACGAAGAGATTGCAGATTTCATCTCATTTTGTCTCTCTCACAAACCCCCTTGGTTATGCCGTAGAAAAGTGCGCTTACGAGTTGGGAATCCACTTTTAACTCAGCTGACATGATCTCTCCCTCAACTTACTCCACAGCTTGGCTTTTAGAGAACATAAAATACCTTTTCTATTCCTCTTTTCAGCATTATTTTACCGTTAGTTCCTTCAATACAAACTATATCTGTGTCTCCATCTTTTCCGGCAACACGTTAAATTAAACTTCTTTCTTTAAGCATCAAATAGCACTTCCTCAAAATCTTCCTTATCTCTCCCCTCTTCCTGCTGCCCCCAAGCTTTCTCGCAGCCTTTCTGATGCTTCCGTACATCAAAAAAATTTCAAGCACTTTTCTGTCCCTTTCCTCAAGATCCAGATGCTTCAGGCTCTTTTCAGCTACCTCCACCAGATCCGCATCGCCGTAATACATGTTGTGAGGGTTTACAGACTCAATTGGTTCAAAATCGAAGCGTATGACGTAAACCTCATCCCCGTATCCAATTCTTTCAAGTTCCTCCAGCATGTCTTCCCTACTGCTGAAGCCGTCAAGCCTCGCCTCCTCATCGGTTAGCTCAGAGATTTTTTTTCGCTCTACAGCACTTATCTTCGCCTTTCCTATGATCTTCCCACCGCAGTGGACGTAAACCTCATCCCCAGCCTTCAGATTCGTCCAGTTCCTTATTGTAATCCTTTTCTTCCCACTCAAAAGCAAGTCGGCGTACTTTCTCTTAAACTCAAGGTGCTTCATTTTCGAACCACTCCGCAATCTTCCTGTCGTACTCTGATGTGAATCTGAAAATTCTGGCTGCAAGTGCTGGACTCTCTCCTCTCTCGCTCTTCAGCATCTCAACGACCTCTTTAAAACCTCCAATGTCGAATGCTGCAGGTATTCCGGCCTTCGCTGCCGCTCTAAGCAATGAAAGGCCCCCGATGTCAATGTTTTCTCTGCATGGATTTTTCTCGAATTCATACGGGATTACAACAACCGCCCTTATCTTACCAGAAAATATCAGCTCGTAAACTTTTGGATGAAGAGTTTTAAGCTCCCTGCTTTCGTCAATCCCCGTGATTTCAGAAAGATATGTAACGTTAACTCCTCTCTCCTCAAGATATCTGGCAGTCCCTCCAGTAGCCAGAATCTCGAAACCCAGATCTATCAGCTCTCTCGCCAGATCCTCTATACCTTCCTTTACGCTGGATGAGATTAGCACCTTCATCTCTCTATCCCCACCACAATACCATCTTTTGTCCTCACAACCTCGAACTCAACAACCTCCCCCACCCTCTTCTCAGTCACAACCGCAACACTCCTCCCTCTCGCCACGCACAGCTTCTCTCCGACAAGTCTTCCCTCAGCCACAATCTTTGCCCTCACAACCTCCCCCTTTCTGAACGGGCAGCTCAGCTTCTCCCTCTTTTCCATCCCAAAGTCCTCAGGTTTCAGGATGAGCTTAACCCCATACTCCTTCTCGTATTCCGCAAGCCTCGCATAGAACTCCCTGAACGGCATGCTCTTACCAGCCTTCCTGCCAAACCTGTAGGGAATGTACTTCTGAATGCCGAGAGGCGGATACTTTTTACCTGCCCCAATTTCAAGAGCGAACTCGATGATTTTCGGAATCTCCTCATCATTGTACCCTGGAACCCAGACTGGAGCAATCAGCAGATCCATCTTGCTGTTCACAACCATCTCTGCAACCTCTCTAACTTTGCTAACATTGTAGGGCCCGTGAAGCTTCTTCGCAAGCTCTGGATCGAGTGAGCTTAAAGAAAGATTTACTCTCGTAACGTAATCCTCAATTTCCGAAATTCTCTCTTCGTTCAGCAGAGTGCCGTTGCTCTGCACCGATATCACACCAACCCCTTTAATCCTGCTCACTTTCTCAACAAAATACTCGAAGTAGGGATAAAGCATTGGCTCCCCCTGCCCATCCAGATGAACTTCAACCCCTTCCCCTTTGAACTCAACAACCTTCTCAAGTTCCTCAATCATGTAATCCGGGTCAACAATGTAGTCTGTCTTCCTCGTCCTGCTTTTCTTACCCTCATCAACACTGCAGAAGATGCAGTTCAGGTTGCATCCTGTAACACACCTTACCTGCAGTAAATTAGTCCCTCTATCAATGATACCGAAAGCTGAATGGCCGAGTAAAGGTATTCCGCTCTCCCTCGTCACGAAGACAAGTTCTCTACCGGTAATTCTATTCAAAACCCTCTTGGCGTTGCAGTATGAAATTATATATTCTTTCGAATACTTTTTCTCAAGCTTAGCATATACATTCTTTGGAATCCTTATCTCAATAATGTTTCTCAGAATGAAGATTTTCTCGTCCTTACCCTCTATTTCCTTCAGCATCTCAGACTTTCAGACTTTTCAAGGCTTTCTTACCTTCCTCTGTTGCTGAATAAATCCCTTCCTTCTCTTCAACAAAGCCTTCTTTGAGGAGTTCCTCGACCAGGCTTTTAACCGATCTCACCGGTAACCTTGTTGCTTTAACAATTCTATCAATGCTCAGTTCTTTTTTGACGAGTAAATTCATTATCTTGAGCTTATTCGGATTTGAGGCTATTGAGCCAGCTTTCATGAAATTAATTTGCCGGGAAAGTATAAGGACTTTTGCCTACTAACACAAATGTAATTTCCTTGATATAATTTTTGATTCCAAAGATAAATTTAAGAATTAACTGAACAGACAATCTTTCGGTGCCAGAGATGATTGAAGCAAAGGATAGAATCGAGGAGGAGATCAACTTCAATCTCAAAGACGTACTCAAGGTTATCGCAAGGAAAGGTGTGAGCGACATACTTTACAGCCTAGAAAGGAGTCCAAAGAGGTTTTCCCAGCTTATGTTCGACACGAAACTTAATCCAAGCATCCTTGACCGGCATCTGAAGGCACTGATGCGTCTTGAACTTGTAACAAAAGAGGGTGGGATGTATAGGCTTACAGAGATAGGAGACAAGGTTGTTACAACGATTGAAGATTTACTGAGCCTCTTTAAAGAAAAAATACTTTAGCCACTTTCCTTCTTCCAGTTCAGGTAGTTACAGTACGGACAGCCAAGATTCCAGTATCCCTTCTTCGTCCTGATTTTAATTTCTCTGATTCCATGCTCCTTGCACTCCTTTGCTGTTATATAGAGTGACCCATTTTGGGGAAGAGGGAGAGTGAAAGTGCAGTCGGGATAGTTGCTGCAACCCACAAATCTCTTTCCCGCTCTTGATTTCCTTACCAAAAGCTCTCCACCGCATTCAGGACATTTACCAACGATTTTATCCTTCCTTATGCCTTCTCTCAGATCTCTACCCAGCTTCTTGTAATCTATGGTTGTCAGAATCTGTCTAAGCATGTCCTTGGATTCCTGAACAACCTCCTTTTCGTCCTTCTTACCTTCCGCAATCATGTCCATCTCTTCCTCAAGCTTTGCGGTCATATCTGGCAGAGTTATCGTCTCTGCACCCTCCTTGAGAACGTTTATTACGGAGAAGGCTGTCTCGCTCGGTCTGAACGGATTGCCGTGAATATACTTCCTGCTCATGAGCTTCTGGATTATCTCGTGCCTCGTTGACTTTGTGCCAAGATTCAGCTTCTCCATCATTTTTATGAGAGATGCGGGGGAATAGCGGGCTGGTGGCTTGGTCTCCTTCTCCTCAAGCCTCTTTTTAACTATCCTGAGAAGCTCTCCCTTTTTCAGAATCGGAATCTCTGTTTCTTCTGCTCTTGAGTAAACGTAAATTGCTCTCCAGCCCGGATCTAAGAGTGTTCTGCCATTGGCGACGAATTTCACACCATTGCTTTCAAGCTCCGCTTTCCTCACGTCCCACAAAGCCTTCGGTGCAAGAGTTGCGAGGAAATGTCTGACAACAAGCTCATAAATTTTCCACTCGTCCTTCGAAAGCTCTTCTCTCGTTGCAACTCCTGTTGGATAAATCGGTGGGTGATCTTTCGTTTCTCTCCTACCGCGCGATGGAGAGATTCTGTCCTGCGATAAAACTATCTCCGCTTCCCTCGGAAACTGGCTCGCCAGGGCTTTCGTTATCCCAATGAGGTTCAGAGATTTCGGATAAACGGTGTTGTCAGTTCTCGGATAGCTGATGTAACCGTTCATGTAAAGCGTCTCGGCAACAGCCATTGCTCTATGTGGAGACATGAACCTCGACGCTTCCCTCAGAAATTCCGTTGTGTTGAAAGGAACTGGCTTTGCCTCTGCAACCTCTTTCCTGCTGAACGCTATAACCTCTGCAACTTCTCCAATTCTCGAAAAGACTTTCTCCGCTTCATCCCTGCTGCTGTACCTCTTCGGATGCTTCGCTGTAAAACCCTCAAAATCTGCAAAGATTTCATAGTACTTCTCAGGCTTAAACTTTTGAATCTCAGTTTCCCTGTCCACTATCAATCTGAGTGTGGGGGTCTGAACCCTACCCACGCTGAGAAACTCCCTTCCCATTCTGCCTGAGTGCACCGATACAAGTCTCGTAAGGGTTGCTCCCCAGATCAGGTCAATCTTCTGCCTCGCCAGAGCGGCATTTGCCAGATTGAAGTCCACCTTTGTCGGTTTTGAGAAGGCTGCCTTTATCTCCTGCTCCGTAACAGCACTGTACCTCACTCTGTCAATCTTGACCTTTGGATTTACGCTCTTCACAATTTCAAGAGCTTCAACGCCAATAAGCTCTCCTTCCCTGTCGTAATCCGTGGCTACTGTAACCTTCTCAGCATCTTTGGCGAGGCTCTTCAGAACTGACGTGATCCCCCTCTCCTTAACCTTTTTCACAAGCTCGACGTCCAAAAGCTTCTCAAGCGGCGTTTTCGCCCAATTGTTAAACTCCTTCGGAAAATCGAGCTCAACAATATGTCCCTTCAGCCCGACAACGTAGGCATCCTTCGAGGGCGAGTGGTAGTAACTAATCCTACCCTTTTTCAGCGTTTTAACGTCCTTGAAAAGGATTGAGGCAATTCTTCTCGCAGTATTATCCTTCTCAGTTATTATCAGCCAGCTCATAACCACTCAAGACTTCTCGACTTCAGCTCTCTCCTCTTTCTCTCCATGAACTTTATCACCGTTGAATGCTGAGCACCATCAACAAGCATCATAACCGCTTCTCTTGCTGCAGCAACATTCTCAACTTCGCCAATAATCGCAACATACTTTCCGTGAATCGAAATATTCACGTTCAGCATATCCTCAATCTGCTTCCTCATCTTGCCTTCCTTTCCGATTATCCTCCCCTTTATTCTCCTCATCGCATTCTCGGAGACCATACTTGAGAGATCGACAACCTCAAGAACAAGCATCTCATCATCCAAAAGCTTTAGGGCAATGTCGGGAGAGAAACCGTGTGCTATTGCCATAACAACATCCTTTGCCCTCATAAAACCAAGAGCGTCCTCGCACTCAATCTTAACAACACCAAATTTACTGCTGATTCTAAGCTTACAACCGGTCTTTTCCTCTATTAGCTTCTTGATTTCCCCATCCTTGCCTATCAGAACTCCAACTCTATCTTCCGGAACTTCAATCTCTATGACGTTCATCTCAACCACCTTTTATCTCACTGAGGATTTCATCCGCATCAATCTTAACACCAAATTTGCCAAAAAACCTCACGAGATTTCTCACATCCCTTTCGAGATAACTCTCAGCCATCGGGTGCCTCCTTATCACGGCCTGACCCATATCTATGAAGTAAACTTTGTCGAGATACATTATGTTGTACTCACTCAAATCGGCATGTACAAGTTCAGCCTCTCTGTACAGCCTCTTTAGATTTTTCAGCACATCCTCAAAGATTCCATTGACATCAAGCTCCCTCAACTCCTTACCGAGCTCAAAGAGCGTTGGAGCGGGAACCTCGTCTTCTCCGATGAACTCCATGAGCAGAACGTTTTTCATGTACGTAAACGGCTCAGGAACGCTCACTCCTGCATCCTTCGCTCTCTCAAGATTTCTGAACTCCTTTTCAGTCCAGATGTACACCTTTTCCTTAGGTGATATTCTCCTCATGTCGAACCTGTCATCTCCAAACAGGTACTCGTCCATCTTGTCAAACTCGCTGGTTTCAATCCTGTAGATCTTCACAGCCATTCCAACCTCTCTGCCGTTGAAAACACCATCAGCGTAAAAGACGTTCGCTTCCTTTCCAGTGTTAATAACTCCTCCAAGCGCTGTAATATATCCCTTCGCCGATAGTTTGTAGAGTGTCTTCAGAGTTCTGCCGTCAAGTACCTCTGCGTAAATTTTCCTCTCTTCTCCATCCCTTTCCTTTATCCTGAGCTTGTCAAGATAAGCGTCAAGCTTCTTGAGATCTTTCACGTCACTAACTTGCCAGAGTATTTTATAAATCTAATGACATCCTTTATTTATGGTAAATTTTCAGATTCCCTTTGAAATGCTGAAAAGTGTGAAAAAAGTGGGTATTCAGCTTCCTGACGGACTTAAAAGGCACGCTTTCGAAATAGCCCGCGAGATCGAAAGCAGAGGTTTTGAGGTTTTGATCTCAGGAGAAACCAGCTTTGGTGCCTGCGATGTTGATACCAGCATCCTTGAAGAAGTTGACTGCCTCCTCCATTTTGCCCATACACCGATACTAAACATTGATAGGGTTATCTACGTTCCCTACTTTATCGACTACGACCCGAAAATCGAAATTGAGGTTCCAGAAAGAAAGATTGCTCTGATTTCTACTGCCCAGTATGTTCACAAGCTAAATGAGGTTGCTGAGTGGTTGAGGAAAAAGGGCTATAATGTCGAGGTTCGTGCTGGGAGCGGAAGGGTTAGGTATCCGGGTCAGGTTCTGGGATGCAATTACTCAGTTTTAAGGCAAAGTGAGGCTGAGGCTGTAGTCTTTATCGGTGACGGGCTGTTTCATGCCATTGGTGCAGCCATATACACGAAAAAAAAGGTTTACGCTTTCAACCCTATCAACAGAGAACTTCAGGAGGTTGATGCTGAGGACTTTATCAGGAAAAGATACTTTGTCGTTTCAAAATGTGCTGGTAAGGATAAAGTTGGCATAATCGTATCCTCCAAACCCGGACAGAAGAGGATTGAGGTGGCAAGAAGACTGAAAGAGGAGGGGGAGAAGAAGGGGATAAAAGCCCATATAATCTACCTGAACAACGTGAGGCCGGAGGAACTATACAATTTGTCCTACGATTTCTACGTAAACACAGCCTGCCCGAGAATTAGCTATGACGATCTGGAGAGGTTTGAGATGCCCGTTATTACCCCTCAGGAATTCGAGTTTCTTATTGGGAAAAGGAATGATATAGGTCTTGACGAGATTTTATGAATAATGTTAAATTCCCATGTGAGTAAAGATTTTGTGGATAGAGAGGAAATCGAAAAACTCGTGACGATGAACAGAGCATTCAAGCTGCTTAGAGAAAGGCAGAGGAGGAACATAAAAAAGTATCCTGAGATCGAATCTCTCACCAGAAAAATTAGGGAAGTTAGAGAAAGGTGTGTTGGAGACCGCGAGCTTCTGAACGAGGCTGTTGAAAATTTTGAGAGAAGGGGTTTCGACGTTCACCTAGCAGATGACAAGGATGGTGCGATAAGGCTGATACTGGAGTTAATTGGTGATGAGAGGCTTCTTGTAAAGTCAAAATCGAATGTAGCGAAGGAGATAGGTCTTAGAGAGGAACTTGAGAAAAAGGGAATCGAAGTTGTAGAGACCGATGTCGGAGATAGGATAATACAGCTACTGAGTGAGGATGCTTCACACCCCACAGGCCCTGCAGTCCACCTTTCGGTTGAGATGATCGCCAAAAAGCTGTCGAATCACTTCAATACGGAAATTACACCATCAGCAGAGAAGATCGTTGAGTTTTTGAGGGAGGATATAAAAAGGAGGGTTGAAAAGGCCAATATCGGAATAACTGGCGCTAATGCCTTAACAAAGGAGGGGGCTGTTGTTATCATCCATAACGAGGGCAATATCTATGAGGTCATGCAGAGGCCCAAGAGGTGGATAATCCTTACGGGCATAGACAAAATCTACCCTTCTCTTGAGGATGCTATCAGTGCCATGAAAATCCAGAGCTTTTTTGCTACAGGTGAAATCTTGCCTTCGTTCGTTGAAATAGTGTCTGGATGTGCCAAAACAGCGGACATAGAGAAAAAGCTCGTTAAATCAGGAGATCCAGAAAAAATATCTCTCATACTGCTCGACAATGGTAGAAGTAAGATCGCTGACTCAGAATTCAGAGAAATTCTCTACTGCCTTGGTTGTGGAAACTGCGTTGCCAACTGCCCAGCACACTCCGTTTACGGTAGTAGGTTTGCTGGTGGAAGGTTTGCCCTTGTTGATGCGCTGCGAGGTAATAGAGATGCGCTAAAACTTTGCTTGTCCTGCAGAAAATGCCGCAAAAACTGTCCGATGGAGATAGACATTCCTCGCATGATAAGCGACTTGCGAGAAGGAAATGAGCTCTTCAACTTCCTTCTATCCCACGCAAGGTGGCTGAACGAGAGGTTAAAAGTTGAACTTTTGAAAATCATTCTGAGTTCAAAATTGGCGAAAGATTATTAGGCTATTCAAGCAAAGGAACCCTATGTACGATGTTGCGATAATCGGTGGAGGCCCTGCAGGCCTGACGGCAGCCATATATGCCGCAAGATACGGTCTTAAAACCGTGTTTTTTGAGACTGTTGATCCTGTGTCTCAGCTTTCGCTTGCTGCAAACATAGAGAACTATCCGGGCTTTGAGGGTAGTGGGATGGAGTTGCTTGAGAAGATGAAGGAGCAAGCTGTGAAAGCTGGGGCAGAATGGAAGATGGAAAAGGTCGAGAGGGTAGAAAAGAGTGATGGAACATTCACCATTGTGTCCGAGAGTGGAGAGTACGAAACAAAGACAGTTATAGTCGCAACCGGTGGAAAGCACAGAGAGGCTGGAATAGAGGGAGAGAGGGCATTCATGGGAAGAGGTGTGAGCTACTGCGCCACCTGCGACGGAAACTTTTTCAGAGGGAGGAAGGTGATTGTTTACGGCAGCGGTAAGGAGGCACTGGAAGATGCAATCTATCTACATGACATTGGCTGTAAGGTCACGATAGTGTCGAGGACTCCGTCTTTCAGAGCGGAGAAGGCATTGATAGATGAGGTGGAAAAGAGAGGGATTGATATTCTCACGAGCACAACACTGAGAAAGGTAGTCGGATCAGGAAAAGTAGAGAAGATCATTGCGTACAGCCGAGAGAGAAAGAAGGAGTTCGAGATTGAAGCTGATGGAATATTCGTGGCCATAGGCATGAGGCCAGCAACAGATATTGTGGCAGAGCTTGGTGTAGAAAGAGATTCTATGGGATATATAAAGGTCGATAAGGAGCAGAGAACAAACGTTAAAGGCGTTTTTGCCGCCGGAGATTGCTGTGACAATCCTCTAAAGCAAGTTGTCACTGCATGCGGGGATGGGGCAGTTGCTGCATACTCTGCTTACAAGTATCTTACGGAGGGGCAATGATTCTCCCTACCCCCTTCATTTCCTGTGGAAACTTCAAAAACATCAGCTGTTAGATCGTTCTATCAGAAATACCACTAAATTGTCTCGATACAGTAGGGAAGTGGATAAATTCTATTTTGCTTGATTTAGACTGCTAAGTATAGTCCCTGCATTTTAGGTGAGTCATAACCGACGTAGATCTTTCATTTTTGAAATTGCGTAACTGAATGCTCCGCCCCCCTTTGTTTCGTGTGGAAAGTTGGGATTTTGGGCCTGATTCTGCGATTTTACGTAGAGTGGCCTTAGTGCTGGTTTTGACGATATCTCATGCAGGCTTTCAATGCAATCGTCAGACGTTCAACTTAGCCGTATGACAAAAAAACCATGTTCCCCTGCGAGTCAACAATAAGATAGGCGCGTCATGAGGGGACCACCATAGACTGCGAATTCTTCTACAGGTATACATTATCTTAGCTTTCTAGTCCGAGTTTCACGGTTTGTTGGAGTTGGAAATAATCTCGGGAAAAGTTCATGTAAGCCAAAAAGGGATTATCTGCGCCACGTGTTCTGCTATAAGTCCCCATGCCGAAATTACAGCGTGTCAACTTTCTGAAGAGGTTACAGAATCCTGAAAAACATCCCAGATGGGACAAATAAGGTAACTACCCATGCAAAACTCCAGTAAGAAATATAAAATCCAAAAGAAATGTTCCAGACATGAACCTCAACGCAGACAAATTCAGAGATTTTCTCGGCATTAAGGTTCTCGAAGTTAAAGAGGGTTACGCGAAAGTTGTGGGTAAAGTGAGAGAGAACTTTCTCAACTTCCACGGAACCGCCCATGGATCATATATTATGGCCTTGGCCGATGCTGCCTTTGCCCTCGCAGCAAATTCTGACGGTAAGCAGAGAGTTGCACTGAGTATTAAGATAAACTTTCACAAGCCTGCTTTTGAGGGCGATGAGCTTATTGGAGAAGCAAAGGCTACAAAGAAGGGTAGAATAATGTTCTGTGATCTTAAAATAACTCGAGACGGAGAGATCGTCGCTGAAGGGGATGCTATAGCTGTAGCTGTTGAAAAATAAAATGCTTTCAATTCATTTAGTGTATATTTTTAGCCTATCGCATGTGACACCTCTATAACACACAATTGCAGATGAAAGTTGGCTAAGAGGGGTAATTAAGGAAAAAGCTTATTAATGTCTTTAACCATTTCTTTTATAAAATGTCGGAAAGGGACCTGCTTATTGAAAGGCTTGAGAAGAAGCTTGCTGAAAAGGAGAGAGAGTTAGCGGAGCTGAAAAAGATGACATACAGCAGGGAAGATTTCGAAAGAATAAAAGAGGAAATTATATCCCAGATAAGGGCAGAAATACCAGATGCAAGCCAGAAAATCTCCGAACTTGAGTCCAAAATCGTTGAACTCAGAAGAGCAGTTGAAAGTGTGATTAACGAGGTTGCGTATATTAAAGGCGAGATAAAAAGCCTTATTGAGAAAGAAGAGAGTGCCGAAAAAGTTCAGACCGAAGAAAGAGTTGTCTACGTTCCACAGCACCAAGGCGAGGGGAATAAAGAGGATTTGATTGACACCGAAAGAAAGGAGAAGCCAAAAGGTGAAGAAGAAGACGAAGACGGAATAATAATCTGCGATTAGGATGCACATCGAGAAGATAATTCTAAAGAACTTCAAATCGTTCGGTAAAAAAGCGGAAATTCCATTTTACAAGGGATTTACGGTTATCACAGGACCAAATGGCAGTGGTAAATCAAATGTCATCGATTCTATCCTCTTCTGCCTCGGTTTGTCAACTTCAACTAAGCAGCTAAGGGCTGAGAGGTTAACTGACTTAGTTCATAACGGTAGAAAAGATGCTGAGGTCACCATTTTATTTGCCGAAAACGGAAAGAAGTACGAGGTGTCGAGAAAAGTCAAGATAACCGAGAAGGGATACTACAGCTACTATTACCTGAACGGTAGAAGCGTTAGCCTTTCTGATATCCACACGTTCCTCTCCCAGTTCGGAATCTACAGCGATGCCTACAACGTTGTGATGCAGGGCGATGTAACGAGGATAATCGAGATGTCACCCTTCCAGAGGAGGAAGATAATTGACGATGTTGCGGGAATTTCAGAGTTTGATGAAAAGAAAGAAAAGGCGCTAGAAGAGCTTGAAAGGGTTAGAGAGAGCATAGAGAAGCTTGAGGCTGTTATTGCCGAGGTAAATGACCGTTTAGCATCTCTGGAGAGGGATAGAAATGAGGCCTTGAGGTACAAAGAGATATTGAGCAGAAAGGAGCAGTACGAGAGATATTTAAAGGCCCACGAATATTTGAACATTCTCTCAAGCAGAGATAGAATTGAGAAAGAACTTGAAAGGTTGGAAAAACAGAAAGATAGTCTTACAGTCAAAATTCCAGAAATATCAGGGGAGATTGCCAAGATTAACGAGGAGATGAACAGAATTGCTGAGAAAATCTCCGAGATAGGTGATGAGAGATCTGCCGAGATTCAGTCAAGAATTCTTGAATTGACTTCAGAGCTTGAGTCAATAAAGCGGGCTGAGAGCTTTTACTTGGAGGAAAATAAAAGGATTGAGGAGGACATTATTAGAAATCTCGGAGAGATATCGAAAATAAAAGAGGAGATTGACGCTATTGATGTTGAGCTTGAAGAGAGTGCAATTAAAAGGATTCACATCGGTGAGATCGTCGATGGGCTTAGCAGTAAAATGAGTGAACTTAGAGAGAGACTTGAAGTCGTTGACAAGGAATACAAAGGGTTGAGGGACGAGCTCGTTCAGAAGAGGGATAAGCTCGACAGCTTGAAGGAGAAGAGGAGCGAGGTGCTGAGGGAGAGGGACAAGCTAATCGAGTTGCTCAGGAGGATAGAAATAGAGGTCGAAGATATAAAAAGTGAGATAAGCGGATTGGAAGTAAAGGTCGGGGAGCTTGAGAAGGAAAGGGACAGTAAGCAGAGAGAGCTTGAAAGAAATGAGAGAGAGCTTGAAAATGCGAGAAGTAAACTGAATTCTGCCGATAAATATATCTTCACCCTTCGCTCCAAAATATCCGATGTTGAGGAGGAGCTTAAAAGGGCCGAACTTGAACTTGCAAAAGTCAGGGCAAAACTCTCAACTCTAAGGACATACTCAAAGCCTGTGGAACTTCTGCTCGATGCGAGAAACAGAAGAGAGTTGCCGGGAATTTTTGGCACAGTTGCCCAGCTTGGAGAGGTTGACGAGGAATTCGTGAATGCAATAGAGGCTGCTGCTGGAAATGCTCTGCAGTTCATTGTGGTTGAGACGGAGGATGATGCCGTTACCGCAATCAAGTACCTCAAATCCGTAAGAGGGGGAAGGGCCACTTTCATACCTCTCAGGAGGATCAAAAACTTTAGCTTAAATCTTGACAAGTCCGTTCTGAAGGAAGAAGGAGTGATTAATTACGCCGTAAATCTCGTGAAATGTGAAAAGAAATTCCAGCCCGTGTTCAGGTTCATTTTAAGGGATACTGTCGTCGTTGATACGATAGAGACTGCGAGAAGGTTGATGGACAGGGGTTACAGGCTCGTAACTCTCGACGGAGATATAGTCGAGAAATCAGGTTTGATATCCGGTGGAAGCAGCGAAAGAAAAGGAGTTTTAGTGTCAAGAGAACTAATGGAAAAGGAGAGGGAACTCTCCGATAAAATTTTTGATCTGCAAAGGAAGAAAGAAAGTCTGTTTTCGGAGTTGAACAGAGCTGAAAGTCTTAGGAGGCAGTATAAAGAAGAGGTGGACAGACTTACGGGGATAATTAATGAGCTAAAAAGTTCGATAAGCATTCTGGATGAGAGAATTGAAGATGGTAGAAAGAGGATTAAAGAGTTGAAGGAAAAAATCGAGAAGAGACTGGAGGAAAGAGAGGAAAATGTCAGAAAGCTTAAAGAATACAACGACAGGTTGAAGGATTTCGAAGGAGAGATCAAATCCCTTGAGGAGAAGATTCGGGAGATTGAGGGGAGGCTGAGGGGAAGCGAAATACCCAAGATCGTTGAGGAGCTTGAAGGTGTGAAGGAGGAATACCAGAGGAACAGAGAGATTCTGATGTCGATTGAAAGGAAGATAGAGGGGCTGGAGTTCAAGAGAGGACAGCTTGAAAGTTCTCTGAACGAGAAGGAGATGTATGTGGAGGAGCTTAAGAGGAGGCAAATTGAGATTCAGAACACGGTTGAAGAGGGAAGGTGGAGAATTGAGGAGATAAACGCGGAACTCGAGAGTCTCAGGAAGGAAGAGAAAGAGTTGAGCAAGGAGCTCAAAGAGCTTAGGAGGGAGAGGGACGAGCTGCTAAAGAGGCTTAGAGGGCTTGAAGATGAAAAGAGCAGAGTTGAATTCGAACTTCAGAGGCTCGAAGACAGGATAAGGATTCAGAAAGAGAGGCTTGAGAATGTTGAAAGTGAAATGATGAGAATGGGGGAGGTTGAGGTTCCGGAAGAACTTCCGCCAATAGAGGAAGTCAAAGAAGTTCTGGATAAGGTGACAGAAGAGTTATCAACGTTTGGTGACGTCAATCTGAAGGCAATTCAGGAGTATGACGAGGTAAAGACGAGAAGAGATGAGCTTGTTGAGAAGAAGATGGTTCTGGAGAGGGAGAGAGAGGACATTTTGAGCAGGATTGACAAGTACGAGAAGATGAAAAGAGAGATATTTTTTGAGGTCTTCACAGCTATAAACAGAAACTTTGCGGAGATCATTAGGGAGCTGGCGAATGGAGAGGGGGAGCTTTACCTTGACAGTGATGATCCGTTCAACAGTGGGCTTTATATCAAGGTCAAGCCGAACAACAAGCCCGTTCAGAAGCTTGAGTCGATGAGCGGTGGTGAGAAGAGTTTGGTTGCTCTCGCCCTCATCTTCGCCATTCAGATGTATAAGCCTGCTCCCTTTTACGCGTTTGACGAGGTTGACATGTTCCTCGATGGTGTTAATGTTAGCAGGGTCGCGAAGATGATAAAGAAGAGGTCAAAGGATGCCCAGTTCATCGTTGTTTCGCTGAGAAAGCCGATGCTTGAGAATGCAGATGCTATTGTTGGAATAACGCTGGGGAGGGATAACGTATCGTTGGTGACCGGAATAAAGCTGAAGACAACGAACTGAATTACGAGTTCGAGGATCCGATTGAGATCCTTATCGAGATGGCTAAAAGAGGAGAGATTGATCCATGGAATATCAACGTAGTTGACGTTACCGACAGATTTTTGAAGAGAATTGAAGCTGCTAAGAAGCTTGATTTGAGAGTGTCTGGTAGGGTTCTGCTGTATGCAGCAATTCTCGTTAGGATGAAAGCCGAAGCAATAACACTTGAAGCTCTCGGAGAGCTTGAAGATGAGGTTGAGGAGTACTACCCCTATTTTATCGACGAACCTATAGAGTTTCCTGAGTACGAGTACGGGGAGGAGGTGGAGGATACACTGCTTGAGATCCTCGCTTCCCGGAGGAGAAGGGTTAGAAAGATAACAACGCTTAAAGATCTGATTGATGAGCTGAGAAGAGCTGAAGAAGTCGAAAGGAGAAGAAGGAGAAGGAGAAGAACCCAGAAACAGGATGTTACCATTGATGCCGCCTTGAGAGTTCCGCACGAAGAGAGTCTTGAGGAGATGATTGCGAGAGTTGAGAAGGAGATCTTCGAAGTGCTTAGAAGATCCGGCTCGACAACACTTTTCTCTCTTGTCAGAAAATGGGATGTCCCTACGCTTGTTGATTACTATGTTTCAATACTCCACCTAACCTTCAGGAGGAAGGTTCTGATCAGACAGGAGGAGTTTTACGGGGATGTGGAGATAAGGGAGTGGAGCTCTTAGAGTTTGAGACTCCCTACAATTGTGCAACCTCTCGTTAGGACTCGCAAAAACCTCAGACTTCGCAGATTATAGCACCTCTCGCCCCCATCCTGAAAGGACTCAAAACACTCTTGATTAGGGTGTTCCACCAATTCACAATTTAATCTCAATTCAAACAGCTTCATACTAGAAACAGACAATTAGTTCACTTCCTATTCCAACGGGACAGAGTCATATTACTCAAAATCTAAAATAAAACCTCCACAAACCATAAAATTGATAAACATTTGCGATTATACTTTTTCTCGGTGATTAAAGTGAGACTACCAGTCATTCCAGTGAAAGGAGACGAGAAATGGGAGCTTCTATCGAGAATCATTGATAAGCTTGAAACAAGGGAAACTAAGAAGGCTTTGGCAAGGAATGGATTGACGCCAGTAAATAAAGCCATAAAACTACTTAAAGTCATCATTCTGGCAATATTTTTCGAACTGAAGACATCCTATGCTGTTAGCGAGGTAAATAAGCGTTTAGAGCTGAGAAAGTTCTTAAGGGTAGAAGACGAAGTAAAACTGAAATCTGTCTACTCATTCACGTCAAAATTTGAATCAGAACAATTTATAAACTTCGTTTTCTCAATTCTTAACGTGAATTCAAAGAAAAGAAGAAACAAACCTTCTCTACTAATATTAGATTGGACTGATATAAGCCTTGACTTAAACCCATTCAGAAAGAGAGATTTGAAGGATAAGCCGTACAAGTGGGGTTATTCAACAAAAGGATTCTTTCCGGGTATGAAGATGATGATCCTGATAGACTACAGAACCTTAACGCCCTTATTCTTCCACGTATATCCTGCGCGAATGTTCATGAAAGCAGAGTTTACCCTCTAATTCTGGAAATGCTTAAGAGAAAGAGGTTAATCAGGTTTGGAGATGCAATAATCATGGATAGAGGCTTCTACGCTTACAGAAACTACTTAGTCGGGATAAGGTATGGTATAGTGCCTTTAATCATTCCGAGGAAGAACTTCAGGTTAGAGAAGCTTGAAGGGCTTATAAGCTATCCTCTTTTCATCTTTAACTCGAAGAACGTTGATAGGGAGAAGAGAAGGTATAGGAAGCTTGTAAATAGGTTGTTTAAAGGATTAAAGGAGGATCTGAAAAAACTGAGGAGCATAATAGAGGACGTGATAAAGCTGGGAAAAGAGGCTTTTAGTTTGAGGCGATTGCACTGCTATGATTACGAGCCAGTGAGAAAGAAGTGCTCTCTTTCTGTCCTGTTAACGGGGATGACGATTAAGCTCGGTTTCAGGGAAAAGAAGGTTATTCAGAGGTTATCGGAATGGTGATGTGGGGAAGACCCTACACTCACACTCTTGATATACCACATGGCAACCGAAGGGCACAAGAGGCTTATTCATCTCGGTTTCTAGTAATGTAGAACTGCAATTTGCAGAGCTTTTTAAAAATCCAAAAATCAGACCGTATACCCCTCATCATCGCCTATGCTCAGTTAGGGTCTCTCATCATCTACAAAATACTTTTTCAGAGCTTCTTTAATTTTTTCCGGTTCACTCGACTCAAGGCCGAAATACGTGGCAAATTCTTCTGTTGTCGTCAGAATTGTTGATCTCCCCTTCTTCTCAGCCTTAACTAACCCTCTTTCAACCAATTTCTTAACGTGGTCGTAGCACTTATTTCCCCTGATTTTTGCGACTTTGGCGAGAGTTACGGGTTGCTTTATGGCTATAACAGCCAGTGTTCTCAGTGTTCCTCTGTCAAACTCCCTAACTGTGAACTTCTCAACATATTCTGCGTACTGAGGCTTAACACGCATCAGAAACTTCTCTCCTACTTTTATTATCTCAATAGATGTGTCTCTGGACGAATAATCTTTGATCAAATCGCTTAAGATATTTAGAATTTCGATTTTATCTTTGCCTGTAATTCTGGCTAATTCGGAAACTTTCACGGGTTCGGATGATGAGAAGAGGATGGCTTCAATGATTTTTTTCAGTTCCATATTTGAAGTGGTCTTTTTTGTTTTATACTTTGCCCCTAATACTTAACTTGCGATTATGCAAGTCGCTGTATTGGTTTATGTAAGACAACTTACGATTTTTTGGTTAACGATTTCCAGAAAGGTAGAGCCAATCTTACAGATATGAGACTTAATCTGAGGAAGCTGGAGACCATCCCTCAGGCCTTTTTGAGAAAGTTTCTGTTGAGAGAATTTTGACAACATGTTGGAACCCTTTTCAGCAGACCGAGCCAAAAGCCTGTAGTTAGATGTATCCCTGCGCTTAGAGCGCGGAATTTTGACTTAACAGGCGAAAAGGATGGTGGTACTGTGTCAGGAACACGAATAGGTGAATATCCGGTCTGCATAGGATTGGATGTCCATAAAAAT
>JAPDIY010000018.1 GCA_029259335.1 Archaeoglobi archaeon | reverse complement strand
CCATCTTATCAACATCTCCGCCCTTTGGCCTTGCAATAACCTCAAACCCCATTGTATCACCTCCTCATTCCTCATCTTCCTCCTTAGCTCTCTTCTTTATGAATTCACTCAGCGGAGCGATTATCTCTATCGTTCCAACCTCCGATATCTCAAAAACCCACATCCTTGAGTCGTGAGGTGCAATTCTGCAGCCGTCAATTCTTATCGTCCTGAGAACGCTTCCTATTGGCAGACCATAGAGCTTCACGTCCCATCTTGACTCTATCAGCTTCTTGTCAAGGACAATGGTTCCATCAACGATGTGAGCCACTGCCAAACCTCCTGCAGCTTCTGCACTCTCACTCGCCTGTGCTGATCTTTTCTGCGATACAAAGATTCCTGTCTGGCGATGCCTTTTCATAAAATTGTAGAACTGCCTTACTATCTGCCTCGCCATGACTTCCTTGTGCTCATATAAACCTGTAATGCTGTCAATAATCGTATTTGTAACTTTCTTTTCCTTTATTGCATAAGCCATTGTCTCCATCAGCGCTTTCGGATTCTCTCTGAGTTCATCGCTCTCGCTTGCATCAATTACGACGATGTTGCTCTCAACCTTGCTGAAGTCCGCACCCAGCACCTCACTTCTCTGCTTCATCGCTGTGTAAAGGAAATTGGCTGGACTCTCAACAGTAACGTAAAGAACCCTGTAGCCAGCGCTGGCCTGGGTTATCGCAAACTGCTCGGCAAGCAGACTTTTCCCAGTATCGGGAACTCCGGTGATATTCATAACAGCAAGGTGAGGTACTCCACCAAGAGGCTTTTTAATATATCTATCTCCCTCTTTTTCTACTTTGAAAAACATCTCGTCAAGCTTAGTTCCAGTAGGGATTCCGAAAAGCTTAGGAGCTTTGCTCTCAAGTTCCCTTAGCTCATAGTACCTATACATGTTTTATTTTATGTTTCTTCGGCATTTATATTTATCTTTTAGTCTGACACTAACGAATAGCCAAAAAGGAAAATGTATTTTAACACCTTAATATGGATATGTATTTATGGAGGTAAGGAAGCTCCAGCTTATAGGCGGTTCAAGCTACATGGTAAGCCTACCCAAGAACTGGGTAAAGTCTAACGAACTCAGACAGGGGGACGATATTTTTCTGCAGGTTGAGGATAGTGTTATCACTCTGTATCCGAGGAGCTTCAAAGAGTTCGCAAGAGTTACAAGCGTTCAGATTGATGAACTTCCGAGATTTGATGAGAAATTTGTGAGGAGATATATCTACGCTCTTTATCTCCAGGGGATAGATGAAATTGTTCTCACTGATAAAAAAATAAACGCAAGGACAGTCAGTAGAATTGGTGAAATTGTTAAGGATCTGATAGGTATGGAAATAATTGATGCAAGCGAGGGAAAAATTGTTCTGAAATGCTTGACTTCCACAGATTTTGACGTGTACGGGGTTGTCAGGAGAATGACCCAGATTATACAGAGTATGATTGAAACAGTCATTGAGGGAATTGAGAAAAGTGACACGGAAACTTTAAAGGATATTCAGAATCTTGAAAAAGATTCTGATAGACTTTACCTGCTTGCAGTAAGACAGGAGCACAGACTCGTTAGAGAGTTTTCAAGTCCCAGCAAGTGGAACGAACTCAGACTTATTTTGGGAATCAGAACCGTGGCGAAGTTGCTTGAGGAAATATCAGACGCTTTGTACAACTTCTCAACTTATGCCGTTGAAATGAAACCAGAAGAACTAAAGGAAGTTAAGAAATATTTTGAAAAGCTTAACAAGGCTTTTGAGAAACTTTCAAAATCCTATTTTAACTCAGACGTCTCCCTTTCGGAGGAGTCGATTGAGGATTTGGAGAAGCTTGAGGAAATTCTTCTGGAGAATATGAAGGGCAGCGTTTATTACAGACTCGCTCTGGAAACGCTTCTGAGTGCATGCAGGCATATGAAATCAATTGGAGAGATCGCCTTTAACAAGTCTGTCAGAGAGTCGCTGAAAGAAATGAGAAAATCAGAGAAGATGCGGTCAGAAGTAGGTACGCGATGAATACTATCAATGCTGTGATGGCTGACTTTCTCAGATCAAGATTTCTTGCATTTTTAACCGCATAAGTCCAGTAAACCGTCTGCCATGCAACTATGGCGATTTGGAGGGTAGTAGATGGTACCAGATAGCTCTTCATCCCGTAGATTATATACTTTGAAGATTCATACGCGAGATACACTGTAACAGGGCTGAGAATAATTGGAGGTATGTGACTATACGCAACAAGCTTTGCAAGTGTGGAGAAGTTTCCACTTCCACCAAAAATTCCAGAGATGACGTGCAGGATTAAAGAGGCAATCAACCAGATGATAAAGGTTGCAATGAAGGGAGTTATAACCATGCTGTAGAAAACCATGCGTAGCATTGCCTCCATCTGGCTCTCTGTTATGGCAGCACCTGAGCTCATAACCTGTTGCTTGATGAACTCAAGCGTGTAGGGTGTAGCAACGTAGGCAGTCAGGGAAGAAATTGTTGCTGCAACTGCAACCAGAATGATAGGGAGTAGGAAGCCCTTGTCCTTCTGCCTTTCCATGAATTTGTCAGGATTTGTGAGAAAATCCATGCATCAAGTGAAGTTTGAAGCATATATTTATTTTGGTTATCAATTGACAGGATAGAAGTTTTGACTTAGAAAACCGAAATAAACTAAGTTACAACTTAATTTCATGCGAATTAAGGTTGGCTGCTGCGGATTTCCCGTTGGAATGAAAAAGTACTTCGAAACTTTTGAAGTTGTAGAAGTACAGAAGACATTTTACAAGCCACCTTCGCCAAAAACGGCAGAAAAATGGAGAAAAGAAGCTCCTGAAGATTTTGAGTTCACTGTTAAAGCGTGGCAGGTTATAACCCATCCGCCCACAAGTCCAACATACAAGAAGGCTGGGATTGAAGCAAAAAACTGCGGATTCTTTAAACCGACCGATGAAGTGTTCAGAGCATGGGAAGTAACTAAGGAGGTTGCCGAAATTCTCAAAGTAAAATTCGTCCTTTTCCAGACTCCAAAAAGCTTCAGAGATACGGATGAGAACATGCAGAATATGAGGGAGTTCTTCAAAAGCATTGAGAGAGATTTCACATTTGGATTTGAGCCGAGAGGTTGGAGGGAGGAGAACATAAAGAGAATTTGCGAGGAGCTTGACTTGGTTCATGTCGTTGACCCGTTCGTATCCGAGCAGCTTTACGGTGAGATATGCTACTTCAGACTGCATGGATTCGACTACAAACACAAGTATACAGATGAGGAACTGATGGAACTGCAAAATCTCCTGAATAAAGATTGTTACGTCATGTTCAACAATGTCCACATGTTTGATGATGCGTTGCGGTTTAAGCAATTAGTTGAGAAACGAAGAGTGTGATGGCGAAGCTGGTGGTAAAGGCCGTCGCTGGAGTCAGCACCCAACTTGCCACGATTCTCTTGATAAAGGCGAATCTCACACCGCTCAATCCCTTGTAAAGGCCAACACCTGTGATGGCACCTACCGTGCAGTATGTTGTTGAAACTGGCATTCCAAGGAATGTGAAAAGAAGGACTGTTATTCCTGCAGCGAACTGGGCTGCAAATCCTGAGAAGGGGTCAAGGGCTGTAATTCCCTTTCCAACAACCTCCGCAACTCTAACACTTACAAGCCATGCTCCGAGGAAGAGCATTGCAGAGCCGAATATCGCCCCTTCCAGAAGATTCATTGTTCCAAACCAGATTGCCGGAGCTAAAGCTGTTGCGAGCTCATTTGCTCCGGTATTGAATCCAATAACGGATGCTCCAATAATCAGCAGAATCCTCAAAACCCTCTCAACTCGCAATGCAGGTTTCTGTGAAAGAATTTTTTCCATGAGCCAGTACATACCAATTGCAAGAACAAGTGCGCCAAATGGGGAGATAATCCAAGATAGTATGATTTTAGTGACAGTTGACATATCAATTTCCTTGCCGAGTGCAAAGGCAGAACCAATTAGACTCATAACAATCGCCTGATGACTCGAAACAGGGGCGCGAAGATAGTTTGCAGCCACAATTGCTGCGGATGAAACAAGCAAAGAGGCGGAAACCACTATTTCATCGAGCTCAACAATCTCTCCACCGACGGTATGAAGGACTCTACCCCCGCCAAAAAGCAGGCCGAGAAAGACTAGGACAAAGAGTAGGTATATCGCTCTTCGAATCGTCAGCAGCCCGCAGCCTACGCAAATCCCGAATGAGTTGCTCGTGTCATTCGATCCTATTGCGAATGCAATCGCAAAAGCTGCAAGCAGTGGTAGGCTGAGATCCATTGGTGAAGAGTGAGAGTCGACATACTTATTTGTTTCTTTCAAAACAGAGATATTAACCTCCCTCACGAGTGTGCAGTCCGCAGGTTTTGATACGCAGCTTAGCAAATATGCCCGAGAGAAGTGATGGCGTTTCTGGCAGCATTCCCCTTTGTCTCCCACATTCCTCATGAGTCCTTACCCTCTAGTAAAAGTCTCAAGCAGGTACCGTCAAAAGCAAAATGTAGATGAATGCACTAAACGCGAGGAGTTATGCTAAGAGCCGATCTCACTTGGATTCAAACGCTGAAGATATTACACTCCCGGTAGCAGAAGGAACAGAAAGTTGAGCCAGCAGCAATAATAAACAAAAATGCGCCGACCGGGATTTGAACCCGGGGCGGGGGCGTGGCAGGCCCCAGTGTTTCCAGGCTACACCATCGGCGCTTGTTTCTATCTTTTCAGAGATTGTTTAATAAGGCTTTCGTTATGTCGATTGCCGAAATAAAAATCAGTAATAGACAACTTTTACTGCTATGGATTCCTCATCCTTTCTTCTGAATAGCTCGCATGAGTAAGTAGCATCAGTAGTTGCGTTTTTTGCTGAGCAGAACCCTAAATTAGCCGGAAATGAAACATCTCTTAGCCAAAACTTACATGTTCTGCAGGTCATGGTATTTCACCACTGTAATTTCAGGACTGAAAGTATTTAAATGTTTTGTTTTTATAAGAAGAACATAATAATGAAGTACGTGGTGATGATAATGAAACTATACACTCGAAACAATCTTTATCACATCATTATTCTTCAATTCATGGTCTTCTGCAATCCTCATCTTCGTTCTGGCATCCAGTGCATAGATGAAGTGCTTTCCTATATCTGTGTGAATCTTGTAAGCAAGCTCTCTCGCAGTAGTCCCTTTTTTCACGAGCATAGCATCAGGAAGCACATTCCCCTTCGTGTCTGTAAACTTGTTCTCATCCTCCACAGGGTAAACGACGATGTAGTCGAGGACATCAAAAACAACCTTGTTAATCGCGTCCTGCACGCCTGTGCTACCAAACTCCTTTAAAAACTTTCTGATTTTCTCAAGCGCCTTAATCTGCTTCTCGTTGAGTTCCTTTAAAATTTCAAAATCATTATCGCCGGGCAGATACTTGATGTATCCATTTTTTGCTGCCGTTCTAAGTATAAGCTCATAAGCTGCAGAGGTCGGCACAACTATCTCAGGGACATTCATCAGCTTATCGAGAAGCTCTTCTGGAGCTTTGTCAGCCTTGTTCGCAGCAATCACCATCCTCATCCTTCTCTTTCTGAGTTCAACCGCAAATTTCTTCAACCCATCATCATCGAGCTTTGAAACGTCCCCAAACCCCTTTATCGCCTCCCTGACCATCCACTCCTCAAACCCAAGTCCGGCAAGCTGCTCAGTCAGAAATTTCACCGCATCCCTCTTTTCTGCTTTCATCCTTCTCATTATCTTCTCCCAGTTTCTCTTAAGAATCCCGTAAAGCCACATGTCTATTTCATGATACAGAAACTTCACGTCCTCAATCGGATCTCTCTCACCCACTCCTATCTCATTTCCCTCTTCATCCGTCGAACCTGAGGCATCAACGACATGAATCACAGCCTCACTCTGCCTCAAGTTGTCAAGAAACTCGTTGCCTAACCCCCTGCCTTTGTGAGCATCTGGAACGAGGCCAGCAACATCAATCAGTTTGACAGGTATGAACCTCCACCCTTCGATGCACTCTTTGCATTCAACACCGAGCTCCTGACAGACGCACTTAACCCTCACGTATCCCACACCGATGTTCGGCTTGATCGTTGTGAAGGGGTAATTGGCAATTTCGGCATCAGCAAGAGTTGCAGCCTTGAAGAATGTTGATTTACCAGCATTGGGTTTTCCCGCTATACCTATTTCAATCACCCAAACCCCTCCTCGTGTATTCTCCTCTCTCCCTTGTCCCAATTAAGCTTTTCAGGAGTGAGTGATTACTCTTTAAAAAATTAGCGTATTCGGTGCTGATCTCCCCTTTCTTCTCGAAAAACTCAATCACTTCAACGGCCTCCTCAACGGTTTTGCACACCTCAAGATGGTCAAGGACTGTGGGCAGGTTTCTGCCCTCAAGCTCATGAAAGAGATTAGGAAACATCCTTTGGAACTTCCTCTTCTCCCATTTCATCCTCCTCTTCCTCTTTCTGCTCTCTTTCAGCATTAACTTCAGCTTCAGCGTCAACTGTCTCCTCTGAAATTCCAGAACTCTCAGCTCTCTTTACCACCTCTCCTTTCGTTACACTCAAAGCCTCCGACTCCTGTTCCTCTTCTTTAGCCAACTCTTCTGCAATCTCTTCAGTCTCTTCTTCCACTTCCTCTTCTACCTCTTCCCTGCCAGGTATTTCGACTTTCTCCCTTATCCATACTCCCTCCTTGCCAACTATTCCTCCCTCAACACTGCAGCCGTCCTCCATGTAAACCTTGCCCGCCCTTATGTATCCGAAAACCTCCGAGGAGTTCAGGAGGTAAACAACCTTCCCCTCAATCGCCCCATGTACTCTGCATCTGTCAACTATAACCTCTCTCCCCCTCAAACTCCCGAAGATCTCACTCTCACTGGCGTAAATGTCTCTTGCTTTTATATTTCCAAGAATTCTGCTTCCAACGATCTCTGCATTCTTGCTTGTCACAATCCTATCAATGCTCACCTGGGTGTTGTCTGGGACTACCAGAGGCGAGTCAAATTCTTCCACATCTTCAAGTAGTTTCTCCGCCTCCTCCAGCCTTCCAAGTCTCAGGAGAATCATCAGATAGAGGAATATAAAAAACAGAGCAGGTGTTGGATCCTGAATCGTTATCAGGCCTTTTGCCTCGAACCCATTTTTTATCCTAACATTCCTGCCAATCTCAAGGTCACCGTAAACTGTCAACTTACCTCCAATCGATGCAAATTCGCCTATATAGGCATCATTTTTTGATGTTACATTTCCGCTGACGCTGCACCAAGCATCGAGCCTAACTTCCTCTCCGAGAACGTCGCCGTCTATTGTAACTCTCTCTCCTACAATAATTTTCTTCGCTATTATCCCATAGCCGAGTTTTGAGTTTGGGCCAATGATGACGTCTCCACTCGCAACTATGTTTCTCTCCTCAAATCTTGTGTTTGCAGGAATCACGAGCTTTTCCAGCATTCAACTTTTCTTTGATTTTTAACTTTTAAAGTTTTAGGGTAACTGACAATTATCTGGTCATCTTCTCCCTTACCTTGAGATACGTGTAACCAATTCTGTGTAGAGCTGTGACATGGCTTAAAACAGCAATGAGCAGAACAGCTTCGTAAATATAACCCGTGGTAAGGCCAGCAAGAAGTATAAGCAACCTCTCACTTCTCTCTGCTATCCCCACATCGCACTTTTCTATCACATTCTCAGCCTTTGCCCTTGTGTAGCTGACGAGTAGGGCGCCGCTTAAAGCCAATCCCACGACCACCCAGTCAACCCCATATATTCCGAGAGAAAGAAAAAGAATGACGTCAACATACCTATCGGTCACCGAATCCAGAAAACCCCCAAATTCAGTTGTCATCTCAGCAGTCCTTGCCAAAGCTCCGTCAAGGAGATCACAAACGCTGCTTAAGAGAACAAAAAGGGCGGCAACAAGAATTTCACCCTTTATAATATACCAAGCAGAGAAAATTCCAAAAAGAAGGCCAAGAAATGTCAGGTGGTTAGGCTTAATACCTGCTTTACCGAGTATCTTGGCAACTGGCTTTGCTACCTTAGTAGTCCGGGGCTTAATCTTGCTCAGCATCTTTACTTCCAGATTTTACCCTTGTAATGCCCGGTTATCGGACAGCCCAGACAAAGGTCTATCCTCCAGTACTCGCAGTTCTCGCAACTGTCATCGCCGCATGGAGCGTTTTTGGACTTTTCAATGTACATCTTAATTGGCATCACGACATCTTTCTCAGATCTGACGATTATACCTGCCTCGACATTGTAAACTTCTGGTTCAGATCTGATATGCTTGTCAACTATGGCCTCAAGAGTTGTGAGGTCTTCTCCACCAAGAAATACTGTTAGATTTTTATCACCTGCAACAACAAAGCCATTGAGGAAGAAAGGACATCCTGAGAGTTTTGAGATTATCTCAGAGGGTTTTTTACACTTGATATCTACTTTCAATATATGCAATCCCGATTTTTTTACGTTTAAACCGTAAGCGTGGCTTATAATACCGAGCTCTTTCAATTTCTTGATTCTGCTTCCTACAGATGGTTGTGATAATCCAACAATCTTTGCAATCTCGCTCTGTGACATTTCGGGATCTTTTTCTAATAGTTCAAGTATTATTCTATCCTTCTCGTCAATGTCAAGAACCCTTGGCATTTTTAAACACCAATTGAAAGTTGGATTGTCTTTATAAAAAATTAGCGGACTTCTTGCCATTTTAACAAAAATTTAATAATTAAGAAGACTTGTAAAACTAATATGCAAGAGATAAGAAGGATAGGCTTGTTGTCTCTGGCAAAGATACAGGCAGTGTTGATGGCGATACTGGGTCTGTTTGGCATTGTAGGGCTGATACTTGCAAAAAAAAGTTCTTTTAATGCGGTGGTATTAATTCTCGTTCCAGCATCTTATGCTGTTATAGGATTTGTAGCCGGAGCTATTACAGCCCTGATATACAACATTGTCGCCAGATTCATCGGTGGGGTGAAGATCGAGCTTGAGTCTAAAAACGAGTATGAGCCTGACGAGTCGGAATTTACTCAAACCTCAGAGCCTCTATAGGCTCAAGTCTGCTCGCCCTCCATGCTGGGTAGAGTCCGCTCACCACAGAGGTTGCAAGACCAACCGAGAACCCAAGAAAGATATAGATCAAAGTGGCAGGCTGAAATACGTACTTTACATTTTGAAGGATTAGATAATCTATGGCATAACCACCGGCAATGCTGAGAACACTTCCAATTATGCTTCCGATTAAACCAAGAATTACGGCTTCGAACAGGAAGATTTTCAAAATGGTCGTTCTGTATGCTCCAATAGCCCTCATCACGCCTATTTCTTTTGTCCTCTCGATCGTGGACATCAGCATGATATTGAGAATGCTGACACCAGCAACGAGGAGGGAAATGGATGCTATCGCCATCAGAAACGTGTTGATCTGAGAGAAAGCCTCATTTATCCTCTCAAGGATAATTTTAAGGTCGAACACTATCACCTTCTCCTCTCTGCTGTTCAACTTGTCTTCAATCTCCTTTTTAACGTTGTCAACCAGATCAAGACTATCTGCCCTTACTATGACCATTGTATATCCTGCATCCGAAACTTTGCTGAAGTCGTCTGGGGAGAGAAGTATAGCTGTGTTGGGATTTATATCAAATCTCGCTCCGGTGTCCTCAAGTATCCCAGCAACCCTGAATTCTCTACCGTTGATGGTTATTTTCGAGTTCACCCTTATATCAGCAAAATCAGCGAGCCTTTTACCCACGACACAGCTCCCTTTCAGCCTTATAACTCCTTTTTCAACATCAAACATCTCCTCAACGTCCTTCTCCTCCATTCCGTAAATCGGCAGATAAGCCTTCTTCTTTTTCGCTTCAACAAGCAGCGAATCCGACTTTATGGGTATAGCACTATCCACGTGTGGTAGTTTTTCTATACGCTCAACATCTTTCTTCTCGAGATATTTGTACCCCTCCTGATAGTTAGGGCTGACTATAAGCTCATTCGCAACATCCTCAAAATTCTCAAGCACTGTCGCCTTCAAGCTCTCCCCAAATATTCCTATGGCAGACACTGCCATTACTCCAATCAGAATCCCGATTACAGCAAGCAAACTCCTGACTTTCGCTCTCTCGAGATTCCTTTTCGCAAGTTCGAGGTACATCCTATCCCTCTACTCTCTCAATTTTTCCGTCTCTCAATCGGATAACAAAACTTCCGTACTTGGCAAGGCTGGGATCGTGGGTTACGAGAATTACCGTCACCTTTCTCTCTTCGTTCTGCTCCTTTATGATGTTCATCACCTGCTCTCCGGATTTTGTGTCCAGATTGCCAGTGGGCTCATCGCAGAGCAGAATTTTAGGGTTGTTGGCAAGGGCTCTTGCAATCGCTACTCTCTGCTGCTGTCCTCCACTCAACTCATTCGGCTTCCTGTCCATTGCATCCTCCAGACCGACAATGCTCAGCAACTCTCTCGCCCTTCTTTCCCTCTCCTGCCTGCTTATGCCTTTGAATATCATTGGAAGCTCAACGTTCTCCAAAGCCGTAAGCGTGGGAATCAGGTTATACGTCTGGAAGATGAAGCCTATCGTATCCCTCCTGAGTTCAGTTAGCTCTTTGTCATCCAAATTTATGGTCTCAACGCCGTTTATCAGCACTTTTCCGCTCGTGGGCTTGTCGAGGCACCCGATGAGATTCAGCAGCGTTGACTTCCCACTTCCGGATGGACCCATGATAACAACAAAATCTCCTTCTTCAACCTGCATGCTAACTCCGTCGAGTGCCTTTACCTCATAAAACTCGGTTTTGTAGATTTTGTATACATCTATCAGCTCAACAACTCTCATTTCCTTATCTGCCTGTAGATTATGAGTCCCACTATTGCAAAAACGATAACCGCAACCACGATGGATATTATTATTGGCATGTTCGACTCCTCAACCTGAACTGGCACCTTCTCTCCGAGGTTGACCTCTTTATGTAACTCGAACGTCTCTCCAAGCTCGTTGGACCACGATACAGTGATCAGAACACTTTTGTTGCACTTTATAGGCAGATCAAAGCTCTGGAAATCGGATGGATCGATGTTACCTATGAAATAATCAGCCTGATAGCTCCCGCATGAGGCAACAGCATAGGCGTTGTAAACCTCACTCCTGCCATTGTTGCTCACGTCTCCCGAAACACTAACCTCAAGCCCCTCTCTGACCACATTAAGGTTCGTAATGGAGACCGCAAGGGAGTCGAGGACATTAATGGGAAAGGTTTTGGTTACGTGATACCTGTTTCCGAACTCATCGTGGTATTCAACCTCCACCCTTATGCTGTCCTCACCGCTCTTCGAGGGGCTGAACTTGAAGTTCAGGGTTTTGCTCTCCCCACTCTGCAACTTCGCCACCTCTACTGGGTCTGAAAACGTTCCGAGAGTGCTTGTTGCCGAAACCGTGATGCTGTTAATCTCGTCACTTCTGAGATTTGTGATCTCAACAGGAATGGTTATCGAATCACCTATGTAAAGCGTTTTGTATGGTGATGAAACATTTACGACGACATTTCTTGAGTCTAACAGCCGGATTTTGATGATCTTCTTTACTTCGTGATAGTTTCTTCCATTGTAGAACGAAATCTTGAATTTCAGGGTGTCCGAGTCTGGAAGAAACTTAAAGCTCCCCTCAGCCCCACCGCTATTAACATTGCCGAGATAGACCACACCTGGAGTGGCGTTGAACAATGCCTCAACTCTGACGTCCTTAAGCTCCACAGGAGAGGAAACGTAAAATTCTAGCTCATTTACCTCATTTCTGTAAACCGGAGAGGTTACTGTCAGTGATGGGAAGCTGTCATCAACCACAACCTGTATGTTCTGCGTAACAGTACCGTTATCTGTTGAAACAACCACTTCGAGATTGTACCTGCCCTTATCACTAGCTTTGACCGAAAATGAGAGGGTATAACTCCCACCTGGAGGTATTCTACCGATGCTGTAAATCCCCTGCGGCTCGACTGTTAGGGAAGAATAGGAGTGTATTACCACTGAGTTTACTTTAACATCCTCGGTGGTTGAAGGGTTTGATATAACCAGCACAGCATCTGCATAGTCTCCCGGAAGAAGGATCTCAGGAGATAACTGGTAGCTCAGGGAGACACCAGCAGCCATTGAGTTGTAAACTGCAGTAATAAGCAGCACCAGTAAGACTAAGCCGAGTTTTCGCATAAGGTGTAATTGTCGATCTGCTATATATTCTTTTGTTAGCTTATCAGCACCTTCTCGACCCCGTCAACTTTCAGTATTTCCTCAACAACTCTGCCCGGTATCTTCGTCTCAGTCACAACTGTAAGTTTTGATTCCACACTCAACTCAGGATCCTCCGCGAGGATGTATCGAATTGATATCCCCTCTTTCGCCAGTGCCGATGCCACACCTGCAACTATCCCGACCTTGTGACTTTCAGCATAGACCTCAAGAACTCCGAATCCAAGAATTCTCGCTACCTCAGCAATGTTTGCCACAGGCTTGAGGGCTGAAAAGACTTTTCTAAGCTCTTCATCACCCTCGATATTCTGGATTGCAGCAAGCACAACCTTCCTGTCCACCCCGATTGCATCGGCAATTTTTGTCGGAACAAGCTCTATCTTGTCACAGTAAGCCTTACCGTCTCTTACCGAAATACCAAACCTCAAAAATTCTCTTGCAACTTCAATCTGGGAGGGATATTTCTCGAACTTCTCGACGATTTTTTTCCACATAATTCAATTTTCACATTTCAACTATTAAACTTTATATCCTCTTCGGGAAACAGTAGTAGGTGCTTGAGGTAAGGGAGATATCAAAAAGGTATGGGGATTTTTTGGCTTTAAAAGGTATGAGCTTTACGGTGGAGAGAGGAGAAGTTCTGGGTTTGATCGGAGAGAATGGGGCAGGAAAGTCAACAACCCTGAGAATTCTCGCAGGTCTGATCGAGCCGGATGGTGGGGAGGTGAGGTACTTCGGCAAACCGTTTGAGGAGAGTATCAAAAGACAGATTGGATACCTGCCTGAAATTGATGCCCTCTACGACAACATGACAGCCTCCGAATACCTTCAGTTCTTTGCGGACATCTACGGAGTTGAAAATGCAAAGGCAAAAATCGGGGAATTGCTAACCAAGCTGAATCTTCCAGATAAATTCACAGGTGAGCTTTCTAAAGGTATGAGGAGAAAGCTATCAATTGCCAGAACCCTACTTCACGATCCCGATGTTCTTATCTACGACGAACCGACAGGTGGTCTGGATCCGAGCACATCTCTGATGATCGCAGAACTGCTCAGAGAGCTTGCAGTGAGGGGAAAGATTATCGTTTTCTCAGCCCACAACATGTACTATGTTGAAAAAATTGCGGATAAGGTCGTGGTTATGAAGGAGGGGGAGGTTCTGTACTACGGCAGCCTCGAAAAGCTGATGGGAGAAAACACCACGTACAGAATTGAATACACAATGAACGGAAAGAGGGAAAGTTTGAGTGTTTCGGAGGTTGATGAGGTAGTGGAAATTGTGGAGAAGATAAGGGAAGGTGGCGGCACAATTCTGGAAATTGAAAAGGAAGTTCCAAGGCTTGAAAACATTTACTTCTCTCTCATATCCGGTAATTTCAGATCTGAGAGAAAAGTTTATTAATGATTTTTTGATTAAATTAGTACTGGGGGGTGATAGCCAAGTAGAGAGGCAAAGTTCAGTACTGGGTCGTCGGCTCAATTTCGCCGACGACACTCTTTCTTACCATTTCTTTTGCTTCCTTCATGTTGTAATTTCCGAGCAGCCACATGAGCTTTATCAATGCCACTTCTGGGAGCATATCTTCCCCTTCTATGACTCCAGCTTTCAGCAGATCCCTCCCTGTGTCATAAACCCTATCGCATATCCTCCCCCATAGGCACTGGGATGTCATCACTACGATGGAATCCTCACAAATCCTTTTCAGAGTGTCAACCCAGTCTGTAGAAACGTGTCCCAAGCCAGTCCCTTCAATCACAAATCCTCTGTATCCTTTGGAGTGATAGTAGTCCATTATGTCGCTGTTTAATCCGGGGAAGAACTTTATCAGCACAACTCTTTCCTCAAGCCTGTCCGTAAGCTTCAGCTTTCTCTCACCCCTTTTATATCTCCACGAAATCCACTCAACACTTAGGGATGGATAATCAATTCTGGCAATCGGTTTCGTGTTCACAGACTGGAAAGCATCACGTCTCGAAGTATGATTCTTTCTAACCTTTACCCCTCTGTGGACATAGCAGAAATCGTCGCTTGTCGAGCCGTGCATCGTAACAACAACCTCCCCCAAGTCCTCTGTCGCGGCTTTGGCAGCGCACAGCAGATTCATCGCAGCGTCACTGCTCGGTCTGTCGGAACTTCTCTGAGCACCAACAAAAACCACCGGCTTCGGAGTTGAGAGCATGAATGAGAGAGCAGCGGAGGAGTAGTGCATCGTATCCGTTCCGTGTGTGATTACAACCCCGTCATATTTCTTCAGGGCTTTATAAACATGTCTCGCAAGCTCAATCCAGTTCTGAGGTTTCATGTTCTCGCTCAGGATGTTGTAAAGCAGCTCAGCATCGACATTGCAGATTTCAGTCAGCTCAGGAACCTCTGATGCAATCTCCTCAGCAGTGAACTGACTTGTCACTGCCCCTGTGCGGTAGTCGACCTTGCTCGCAATCGTTCCGCCAGTAGAAATTATCTTGAGCTCAGGCAACCCCTCTTTTTTCTCAAGTTTCGCTATCTCTGCTCTGAACCTTTCCTCCTCCAGAACCTCGACAAGCTCGTATTCTTTGAAGCCAATGTTGTAACCGCTATCAAGCTTCAGAACGAAGTTGCCCGTGAATGATGGCATAGCAATACCCTCAAAAATCCTGCCCTTCGCTTTAATTCTAACCCTCTTACCGTCCAACCTGCTATCAGGCATGAAAATCCACCCCCACCTTTTTCGCCTCGTCATAGAGCATTCTGAGATTTAATGCTATTCTGCCCCGCAGATTCCTCACCTTGGCTTTTTTGTTTTTCAGCTCATCTTTCCTCGCATCAATCATTTTGTTGATCTCATCCGATGCTGTTCCACCCATATTCCTCCTCCTCTCCACGACTTTTTCAACATCCAGAGCTTCAGCGACATCATCATCGCTAATCTTAACGCTGTATCCCATTTCCTTGGCAACACTTTTAATATCCTCTGCCGTTGGCCTTTCGATTCCTTTAGCTGCCAGTCTTCCAACGATACGATGAGACATTCTGAAGGGAATTCTGTACTTCATCACGAGCATGTCTGCAAGCTCGGTGGCTGTGGCGAATCCTTTCGATGCCTTGGCTTTCATAACATCCTCATTAAACTCAATTTTGCCCATCATCGCCGCCAGAACCTCACTCGCCAGCTCAGCCCTCTTCAGAGAATCGTAGAGGATGGGGTTCATTTCCTGAAAGTCTCTATTGTAACTGAAGGGCATGGCTTTGTAAATGCTCATGGCAGCCGTCAGGTTGCCTATAAGCTTTCCAGCATTTGCCCTCAAAAGTTCGGCAATGTCCGGATTCTTTTTCTGAGGCATTATCGATGATGTTGAGGAGAACTCGTCAGGAAGTCCTATGAAGCCAAACTCTGATGAGAATAGCACGATCTCCTCGGTAATTCTGCTTACCGAGAGCATCAGAGATGTACAGGAATATACAGCATCGATCAAAAAGTCCCTCGACGAAACGGCATCCTCGCTGTTCTCAACAACACCATCAAAGCCGAGCAGTCTTGCCGTGTACAGCCTGTCGAGAGAGTAGCTTGTGGATGCGAAGGCTGCAGAACCGAGAGGGCACTTGTTTGCCCTTTTGAAAGCCTCAATAGCCCTATCAAAGTCCCTTGAAAGCATGTCGTGGTAGGCTATCAAATGGTGGGAGAGCCTTGTGGGCTGAGCGTACTGTAGATGTGTGAAGCCGGGCATAATTGCCTCACTTTTCTCCGCTTTTTTGAGCAGAACTTCCATAACCGCCAGAATGTTCTCCGCAAGGTTCAGCAGATGGTCTCTGGCGTAAAGTCTCAGACATGTTGCAATCTCATCATTTCTGCTTCTCCCCGTGTGCATCTTCGCTCCAGCAGGGGTAATTTTCGTTACCTCAGCCTCTATTGCCTCATGAACATCTTCGTAGTTCCATTCAGCTTTATAACCTCTTTCCCTTATCTTTTTCAGAGCCTTCAGAATTTCAGCAGCCTCTTGCTGAGAAAGGTAACCTGATTTGTGGAGGGTTAAAACATGAGCGATATCAACGAGGATATCGTAATAGAAAATGTTTCTGTCGTGCTCTATTGAGTTTGAGAGTTTCAGAGCTTGGGGATCCATACTCTTTTCCATCCTGCTGTCTCTGAGCATGGTCTCAGTTTTCTCAATGTTTTATTAATTTTCGTTCCAACACCTATTTAAATTCCGCCTCCAATTCCTCTCAATGAGATACAGAATAGTCAGAATTGAGCTTAAAGATGAGAACGAGGTGTTGCTGTACCTTAAAAAAGTTGAGAGATCGCCCGGATTTATGGCAAGAGCAGACTTCAGCGATCCAGCCAAAATCATCGAGTTCGGCATGCAGATGGGGATGGATCTAGCAAAGAGAATCGAAGAGTTAATGCAGTTCGATGCCTTCATAACCGTCACCTACGAATACTACAGCGTAAACGAGCTTAAAGTTGGTGACATTGTTGACGTTGAGGTTAAACCGGCTGAAAAGTAGCGAAATGTTTGGAAGAGAGGATTTTTCAGTTTTCATTTTCCTTGAAATATGGGAGCGGAGAATGCAACTGCTAACCTTAACCGGGATTATTCGGGAGATGGCTTCGGGTCTCTTAGCATGATGCGGCGTCTGCCTGCTAACCTGCGAAAGTGATATATATCAACTTCAGCGTAATGCGATTTAAGCTCCGGTGGTGTAGCCCGGCCAATCATTCCGGCCTTTCGTGGGATCATTCCCGAAGAAAGCCGGCGACCCGGGTTCAAATCCCGGCCGGAGCATCCTACTTTTTGGTTAAATGCCTTTACAGTGGTAATTTTTCCCATTTTGGCCATTTTGCCCGGAAATTATAAATCTTTACTCTCTAACCATTATGCATGAAAAATACTCTCTTCCCGATGAGGAAAAGCAACGAAACGAGGAGATATGTTGTTTTAAAGCTAATTGAAAATGACTGGGTGAGAGCAGGCCAGATTTTCGGATCTGAAGGGATTTCGAAGGCCATGTATCATCTCAAAATCCTCGAAAAGATTGGTTTTGTCGAGAAAAAAGGAAGAATGTACAGGCTAATAGATAAGAGAAAAGAGTTTGTGGAGATTGCGAAGGAAATGAGCGAAATACTCAAGAGAGATGAGGAGGAGCTGCTTGAAGACGAGGACTTTGAAAACGCTCTTAAGAGGTTGATTGGTTACGGAATCATCTTGATGGGAAATTTCAGCATGAGGAGCTTGGTAAAAACAGTTCTCATCTTAGCAAGAGTATACCAGACCATTCTGACAACATCTGAAAGATTTAACGAAAAGAACATCGGATTTGCAGATAGGAAATCGATTGAGGAATTTCTCACTGGTTTCACAATTACTGTATCTCAAAAACTTGATGAGGACTGGTACCAGCTATTAAAGTCACTGATAGAGACTTCATCAATCTGCATGAAGTACTTCATGCGGCTGAAGAGTTCAAATATCGAAAAAGAAATCAGAGTTTTCAGAGAGTGCTACGAAAAAATCCTGTTAACTCCAGATCCGGCACTTGTTTTTGATTGCATCTACAAAATGCTGAATCTCCTGAGAAATTCCGTGCCCGAAGAAATCTATCCATGGTTTGAAAAATTATTTGTTGAAGAAGCCAAGGACACTATGGAGGATGTCGAAGAAACTCTGAAGTTCTTTGCTTATTCTTTCTCTGTTTTGAGAATCTCAATTTGAGACTTAACATTCGAAATTTTGACAACATGTTGGAACCCTTTTCAGCAGACCGAGCCAAAAGCCTGTAGTTAGATGTATCCCTGCGCTTAGAGCGCGGAATTTTGACTTAACAGGCGAAAAGGATGGTGGTACTGTGTCAGGAACACGAATAGGTGAATATCCGGTCTGCATAGGATTGGATGTCCATAAAAAT
>JAPDIY010000072.1 GCA_029259335.1 Archaeoglobi archaeon | reverse complement strand
CTTCTTGATTATATGAATCAAGTTATGAAAGGATTTGGAACTGAAAAAGTGAAGGGAATTCTGGTATGTCAAAAAACAGATAGAAGAATGGAGTCAGCCTTAAATGCAATACGAAAGAAACTGAAAAATCCTGACGATATTTCACTGGTAGAGTTTGACTTGAAGTTCGTGGCACAGTTGCGGTGAGCTATCGAAAATAAACGTCTCTTTCGAATGCGTAGAGCCAGATGACAAGGGTTTATTTTACATTCATCTAAAAATTTATATTCGCCCCCACAAAATTCAGTCTGTGAAGGTTAAGGATGCCCCCAAAACCGCCACATCCATTATCGTGAGGTCAGCAGCGAATGCAAGAATCTCACAGTCAAAGATGCCGATGCTTGAGCTCATGCGGAGAATTTTCAGAAAGGAGGAGGTTGCACTAAAAGCCGTTAAGTTTTTGACAATTGTCGAGGAAAGACAGAAAAGCGGAAAGCCACTCAGAGTCGAAGAGTGGGAGAACATAATGGAGGAGCTGGGGATGGTCCGCTCCTCCTTCTACTCTATGAGGAACAAACTTGTTGGGGCAGGAATGATAACGATCAGAAACGGCGAGTACCACCTTTCCGGAGCTTTCAGCAAGGATCTTGTGGATATGGCAAGGTGGTGGTGGGTTGTTGTCCTTGGCTACGATCCCGAGAGCCTTTGAGATTCGAGCTTCTTGATTCTCCTCTCAATTTCCTCTGCAAGCAGTCTATCGTTCATTGCCAGATTGTATGCTTCCCTCAGTTTTTCTACGTCTCCTGTCTCCTCCCCCCACTCCATAAGCATCCTCGAAATTTTTCTCTCAATTCCCGGATACACAGATCTGAGCGAGGAGTAGATAAAGTACGCCTTCTCGTAGTTCCCCATTGACTCATATATCTCGGCCATAGCCATTCTCGCCTCAGGAGTGTCCTTGAATTTGAGAGCTTCTTCGATCTTCTTCAACCCAGCTTCAGGGTTACTCATTGCAATCGCCTTCCCCCACTCAAGCAGAACGCTGCTCTTTGCGTCAACGACAGCATCTGTTTCCGGCAGAAGATCAAGAATTCTCATTGCTCTCCTGTAATCACCGTCCTCCGAAACCTCAAGGGCGAAGAAGAGAATTCTCTTAATGTAGCTCTTAAATCCAAACTCTTGAAACTCCATTACGAGTTTTGCTGCATCCTCGTACTTTCCATCTATCAGGCGGCGTTCTATGGACTCTTTCAGAAGCAAAAACATGTTTTGAAGCAACCTTCTGTCTCTACAGTCCTTCAGTTCTCTCAATGCTGTTAGAAAGATTCCGAAGCACTTGGCCTCGTCATCCCCTTCAAGATACTTGGAGAGTCTCTCAGCTACCTTGGCAACAAGGTAAATTGCTGCAGGAACATCGCGAAGGAGAATGAGATACTTACTGGCTTTTTCAGGATGTTCAAAAATCCTTTTTATGGAATGTACGACTATAGGATCGTTGCTGAGAGCTTTAAGGAGCTTGATATCTTCCTCATCCACAAAATTGCTTATACTCTCGATGAATTTCTCCATGCTGGTTTATTGGCCAATTATAAATAAAAGCTTTTTTCTTCTTCACAAAAAATTAAAATTTTAGCTTTCCAGCGAGAACTCTGGCAATAATCAACCGCTGTATCTCGCTTGTTCCCTCGTAAATCGTCCCAACCCTCACATCTCTGTAGAACCTCTCTATGTCGTACTCCTTGCTGTATCCATAGCCCCCGAAAATCTGCAGAGCCTCGTAGGTAACCTTAACAGCAGCCTCACTTGCAAAGAGCTTTGCTGCAGAGCTCAAAGCCGGATTGGCCTTGCCCTGATCTATAAGCCATGCGGATTTGTACACCAGCAACCTCGCAGCCTCTATATCCTTCCACATATCTGCCAGCTTGAACTGGATCGCCTGATGATCGATAAGCGGTCTGCCAAAGGCTTTCCGCTGTTTTGCGTACTCTAAAGCTCTTTCATATGCGCCAACAGCCATTCCAAGCTGCACCGCACCGACAAACACTCTGCTCTCATTGAAAAACCTCATGAGCTGGTAAAACCCAAAATTCTCCTGGCCAATCAGGTAGTCTTCCGGCACGAAAACATCCTTGAGGTAAATTTCCGCGGTGTCATGACAGTTTAGCCCCATCTTCTTTATTCTCCTCGCCTCATACCCCTCCCAGTCTGTTTCCACGAGAAATGCCGAAATACCTCTGTATCCCGCATTCGGATCTGTTTTCGCAAGTATCACAACCCAGTCCGAGATGCTGCCGTTCGTTATGAAAGTCTTTGTGCCATTCAGCTTCCATCCCCCATCCACTTTGTCTGCCCTTGTTTTTATCGCCTGAACATCGCTACCAGCATCGGGCTCGGTTATTGCTATCGCTGAAGGAGTCTCTCCCTTCACAACAGGGGGTAGATATCTCTCTTTCTGCTCATCAGTCCCGAAATAGCGAACCATCGGGCATCCGAGAGATGCAGTCAAAACTGCAGATCCTATACTGCTATCTGCCCTTGCAAACTCCTCAGCAATTATGGCACATCCGAGATAGTCCATCCCAGCCCCACCATACTCTTCGGGAATATCTGCGGCGACATAGCCGAGTTTAGCAGCCTTCTTTAGAATATCCCACGGATACTCCCCACTCTCGTCATACTCTTTACCATAAGGCATTATCTCCTTCTCGGCAAACTCTCTAACAGTATCTCTCAAAATTCTGTGTTCCTCGCCCAGATCAAAGTTCATGATTTTCCTTTTCCCACTCAAAATTTAAAATTTACCAGTTCGTGGAAGCCAGTATAAAAATATGGATCCTAAAAATTCCCTAATCTCCGTAAATCTGTGAGATTTCGGTGTCAATTTCCCTCAAAAGTTTTTCAGCGGTATCATGCGAAATCACACCCTTTGCGGTCGCATCTCTTATCGCGCTCTTCTTCGCATCAAGAACATATCTTTTTACCTTCTGAACAAGTTCTTTGCTGTCTTCCTCTTTCAGCGCAATCTCAAGCTCCTTCTTCGATTCTTCTACCTCCAAATCAATCTCCATCAAAAGTTTTTCAGCGATTGGTTCCACAATCCTACCAGATTCAACTGCCCTTTGTAGCTCAAATTTTGCACTTTTCGCTGCAATAAATCTTGCAAGAGCCTCCTCAATTCTCTCTCTTCTAACATCTTTGAACTCCCTCTGGACAAATATTTCAAGAGTTATACCTTGAAAAACGAGTGAGAATATCACAACCCCAAACGTCATGGCTGAGATAAGCTTATCATCCGCAAGACTCAATGCAAGAGCCACAGGAATAACTCCTCTTAACCCTCCCCAGAATACAACATGCTTCCAGAGATTCGGAAAACGCCATACAGACATTGCAGGGTAAACAACCAAAGCTCTTGCAGCTATCACCGCCAAAATCGCAACAGTGATCTCTTTCCATGCATAGAATATGTTTAGGTGAGTGCTTATACCTATCAGGATGAAAACGATTGAATTTATTAGAAAAACGATTACGCTCCAGAAATCCGTGAGGATTACTCTTGTGGAGGGCGACATGGAAAAAACCCTGCCATAATTGCCCACCACCAGTCCTGCAGCAACAACAGCGATCACTCCAGAAACATGAAAATGTTCTGAAATCAGAAAGCTCGAATACGCGAGTATTATCGTTATTGCAATCTCAACCAGCGGGTCGTCAATACCAGCGAGAACCCTGTAAGCAAGGTAGCCTACTGCAAGACCGATTGCAGCACCCCCAATACAGACGATAAAGAACTCTGCGACTCCAGAGATTAAATTAATTTTTCCGCTTTCAAGCATTTCAAGTAGAATAGCAAATACGACGATCGCAGCACCATCATTAAGTATGCTCTCGCCCTCAAGTATGACTGAGAGTCTTTTTGGTGCAGAGAGTGATTTGAAGGTGGCAAGCACCGAAACGGGGTCAGTTGGTGAGATCATGGCCCCAAACAAAAGGGAGAGCTCTAATGGAATTCCGAGAGTGTAGTTCAAGAAGAATCCAACAAAGAGAGTTGAAACTACCACACCAAGAAGGGCGAGAGAGGAAATAGGTTTGAAATTCTCCCTCAAGTCCTGAATATCCATGTTAAGTGATGCTTCAAATAAAAGTGGAGGAAGAATGACTGTGAAAACGAGTTCTCTTGTCAGCGGGATTTCGGGAAGAAGGCCAGACAGCCCTACAAAGAGGCCAGCAAGAACGAGAGCTATTGTGTAGGGAAATTTTGTGAACTTAACCACTACTGCTACGCTTGCTGCTATCATTAAAAGTTCTATGAACTCTACAATACTTTCTCCAAGCTCCACGACTTAATTTTTCATTCTTGCTATTAAAAATTTAAGCCAAAATATTTCAATTTCGCAATTTCACAGGCTATCAAAAAAGCTTTTAATACACTTGAAGACTTTTGCAGAGGTGGTACAAATGCAGACAGATATACCAGTAAAGGAAGTGATGACAACGGTGGTCTGTACTGTCAGGAAAAACGACAGCGTCCATAATCTGGCCAAGAAACTGGTAGAGCATGGTGTTGGAAGTGCTGTTGTAATCGAAAACGGAACTCCGGTGGGTATTGTCACCGAAAAAGATATGATTTCAAAAATTGTTGCCAGAAACAAGGTACCCAGCAAGGTAACAGTAGAGGAGATAATGTCGCAGCCAGTGATCACGATTAACCCAAATACCAGCCTGAGAGAAGCAGCGAGAATAATGATGAAAAAGGGAATCAGGAGACTGCCGGTAGTCAACAATTCCGGAGAGCTTGTGGGCATAATCACCGACAACGACATTCTGAGCGTCTCTCTCGATCTTGGCGAGTTCGCATCTCTTATAACTCAAGATGCTGTTGGCTATCCGGAGCAACCCATTGAAGGTCCGATAATAGATAGCGAAGAAGAGGATATATCAGGGATATGCGACAGGTGTGGGAAATATTCTGATAGGCTATACAACATAAACGGGCTCAGGCTGTGCGAGGACTGTGCTGAAGTTGAGAGGTGATATGTTTTGAAGAATTTAAAACCAGGAAGTGTGATGGAAGTTGCAACCAAGGATGTTTTTACCCTCCCTCCAACTTCCACACTCATGAATGCTCTTAAGACAATGATTAAGGAGCATTTCAGGAGGATTCCCATAGCCGATGCGGGGACTAAGAGGCTTGAGGGGATCATATCTGCAACCGATTTTGTCAACCTGTTTGGTGGAGGAAGCAAATTTGGGATAGTCAAGGGGAAATACGGGGGAAATCTGGCTGCAGCAGTCAATGAAGAGGTGGAGAAGATAATGGAGACCAATGTCATTACTGTTGACTTCACGGACTCCTTTGAAGATGCAGTTGAGATAATGTTTGAAAAGAAAGTTGGAGGATGCCCTATCGTTGATAAGGATGACGTTGTCGTAGGCATCATAACTGAAAGAGATGTTCTGAAGTATCTTGGCAGGAGTAAAAACATAGATGGGGTTGCCTCGGATTACATGACTAAAAGCGTTGTCACGATCAAGCCAAAGGATACTATAGAGAAGGCAATGAAGGTCATGATCGAGAAAAAGCTGAGAAGGTTGCCGGTGATTGATGACGGAATTCTCGTTGGCCTTATAACCGTAAGGGAGATCCTGAGGTATTTCGGTACTGGCGAGGCCTTCAGAATGCTTACGAGCGGGAACATTAGAGATGCCATAGAAAAGCCTGTATCAACAATCCTTGCAAACGACGAACTGCTCGTTTACAAGGAGATTTTGACGTTCCCAAGAGACATAAGTATATCCCAGCTTGTTAGTGCCATGCTTGACAGAGGATATGGTGTAGCCCTCATAGTGGAGTCAGGAAAGCTGGAAGGAATAATAACCGAGCGCGACCTGATTAGATTCTTGTATTCAAAATCATGAATTTTGTTGCAAAAGCCCTTAATTTATCCATTTCAGCAGCCGAGAGACTTGAAGAGAGGAACATACTTAGAAAAGCCATCATAAAACATCCTTTTTTTCCTGATGTTATTGAAGCTTTCAGACTGGACAAAAAATTTGGGTTTTATGAGGATGGAACTGTTGTTGTCAAGGCGACAGATGGTGTAAGAGTATTCAGGGGATTTCCGAAGATAAGAAGGGCTCTTGTTCTGAATCCGACTTTGAAAAAGCATTTTGGAGATAGAGAAATAGCGCTTGAGGAGAAGATGAACGGTTACAATGTCAGGGTTGTTAAGATTGGTGAAAATCTCTACGGTATAACCCGAAGAGGATTGATTTGTCCCTACACAACCGAAAAAGCCAGAGAAAGTATTGAAAGCGATTTTTTTGAGGACTATCCTGACTACATGCTCTGCTGCGAAGCCGTCGGCCTCGCCTCTCCCTATGTGCCCAATGAGGTTTACGGTATCGAAGGGCTGGATTTTTTCCTTTTTGATATACGGAATTCCAGAACAAACGAGTCACTTAGCGTAAGGGAGAAGGAGGAAATTGCAGAAAGTTATGGATTCAGAATGGCCAGAGTGTATCTTACCACACATCCTGATGACTTTAATGGGATAAAGGAGGTCATTGACGAACTAAATTCGAATAGAAGGGAGGGGGTTGTCTTTAAGGATATTGAAATGAAAGTTGATCCGCTGAAATATACAACGAGCAGTGCAAATACGTCAGATTTGCACTACGCGTTCAGATATTTCGGGGAGTATGCGAGAGATTTTATGCTCGCGAGAATCGTCAGAGAGGCTTTTCAGAGCTTTGAATTTCATGAGAGTTGTGAGGAGTTCAATGAGCGATGCCTCAGACTCGGAAAGGCCATTCTGGAACCAATGATTTCAAGCATTAGAGAATGCAGTGAAGGTAAGACGATCTATGACGAGAGCGTTCTCGTCTTTTCCAGTCATGAAGTTCTTGAGCTGTTCAAACAGCATTTAAGGCTTCTTGGCGTCGATTTCAAGGTTGAAATTCTCGATGAAAATGGCGAGATCAGGGTAAAATTCAAAAGGGTTATGAGAAGTACTAATGACAGAATCAGGGGAATACTTAACGGCTCGACTTGGAGATAGGTACCATGATTGCTGCTGGAATTGATCCGGGAACTGGCTCTTATGATGTTGTTGCCATAGAAGACCGGAAGGTCGTTTTCAGGGAGAGTGTTCCAACGAATGTTGCAAGAAGAAACCCGGAAGAGCTGATTTACGCCATTGAAAGTTCAGGAGCGGAGGTTATTGCAGGTCTTTCGGGATACGGTCTCCCTGTTAAGAAGTTCTCAGAGCTTGACGAGGTTGATATACTGCTGATGACGCTAAATTTCGATGAAGAGAAGTCCATCGGGCTGAGAAATCTTGTAAAAATCGCCAAGGAGAGAGATGTAAATCTTTACACAGTTCCTGCCGTGATACACCTCCCGACCGTTCCGGTGTGGAGAAAAATGAACAGAATTGACCTCGGAACGGCAGATAAACTCTGCTCCACCGTGCTTGCCGTTGCAAAGCTCTCGGAAGAGGAGGAGATTACGAAGCTGAACTTCATTCTGGCAGAAATAGGAGAGGGGTTCAACGCCTTCATAGCTGTCAAAAATGGAAGAATAGTTGATGGAATGGGTGGGACATCATCTTTTCCGGGCTACTCCTCGATTGGAGCGCTGGATGCGGAGCTTGCATACATCATCGGGGAATTCCCGAAGAGCCTGATTTTCAGCGGAGGGGTCAGAAGTTTTGCTGACGAGTGGAAGCTCAACGACGTTGAGGCGATGAACATTCTTGCAGAGTTCGTGATGAAAGGGCTGAGGACTCTGGAAGTGTCCGTGAATCCCGACTTTTACCTCCTCTCAGGCAGATTTGCCTCGGAAATCGCAAGGAGGATAAGGGGAGAGGGCAGGGATGTGCGGATACTGAGAGGGTTTGGTGCCGGAAAGCAATCCGCGCAGGGAGCGGCGGTTATCGCTGATGCAATCGCTGGCGGGGAGTTCAAGGATATCGTGGATTACATGAGAATTCTCGAAGCCAAGGGTACGGTGCTGGACTATATAACCAGAGATATTATGGAATACGTGAAAAAGGGGATGCGGAGGAGATATTAGAATTCAATGCACCGTGAAAAAGCTTCAGGCAGAGCGTTTATAAGATCAGTAGCAGTGTAGTTGTATCCAAACCTTTCAAGGCAGATATCTCCAGCATAGCCGTTAACGAAGGCAGAGGCGCATGCAGCGTGGAAAGCACCATCGTTGCAAAGCAAAGCTCCGCATATCCCTGCAAGAACGTCTCCTGTCCCTCCTACGGTCATCCCTGCATTCCCCGAGATGTTCATTTTCACCCTCTCTCCATCTGTGATCAAATCCTCCTTTCCCTTGAGCAGAATTACGCTTTTTATTCTTTCAGCCGTTTTAACAACTTTTTCAAACTCAGGGTCTCCGAAAACCTTCCTGAACTCTCCCCGATGGGGGGTCAGGATACACTCGCAGGATTCCGGGATGTCTCTTACAATGCCCTGAGCATCCAAAACAGCCTTTTTACAACTTTTCAGCATTTCGACCACAAACTCGCCAAATTCATTGTTCTCACCAACACCCATCCCTGCAACCACTACGTCATGCTTTTTAATAAGTTCTGCAACTTCCCCTAAATGTTTCATGGTAATGGTATCACCCTTAACACTCCTCACTATCAGATTTGGGCTGTAAGATGCCACAATTGGTTTTATGGTTTCAGGCACGACCGTTGTTACGATGTCAGCCCCAGAATTGTAGGCAGCTAAACTCGCAAGGGCTGGAGCGCCTGTGTACTCCCCCCCTCCGATCACCAGTACCCTGCCATGATCCCCCTTATGCGCGTCAGCTTTTCTTCTGTAGCTGTTCTGGACATCTCCGGGGCCGCACAATCGTTCGAATCTCTCAGGGATTCCGATATTCTTCACAACAATCTCCCCGCATATTTCTCTGGCTTTGAGCAAACCGGGCTTTGCTTTGTGGAACGTCACGGTCATGTCCGCTCTTACAGCCTCCTCGTACTCTCCGGTATCGGGATTTAATCCAGTAGGGACGTCAACTGCGACCGTAAAAGCCTTGCTGACATTTATCATCTCAACTGCAGAAGCGTAAGGCTCTCTCAGCTTTCCCCTCACGCCCGTTCCGAGCATGGCGTCTATGACTACATCAGCGTTTATCTCATCTGGTAAATCTTCCTTGACGGGGATTTCGGATTTGCAGCATATCTCAAAGTTCTTCCTTGCGATATCTGTCTTCGGCTGCCCCATCAGGTAAATCTCAACCTCAAAATCCCTCAGGTGTCTTGCAGCAACAAACCCGTCTCCACCGTTGTTACCACTTCCGGCAAAAATCAGCACTTTCCCGGTTTCAAACCTTCTCGAAACCTCATCCGCAAGGGCTTTTCCAGCATTCTCCATCAACTGCAATCTGCTCAAACCATAATACTCGCAGTTTGTATCAAGAATCTGCATGTCTTTGGATGATATGACTTCCATGCTGAACGTTCGCGGAAGCCTTAAATATTTTTGTCAGTAGCAGACCTCATGAATCCCTCAGAAGTCTTTGAGATTATCGAGAAGCACACGAAGATGATGGACGAATCTATTCCGCTGATAGCGAGTGAGAACCTGACATCTCTCGCAGTCAGGAGGTGTTATGTTTCTGATCTCGGCCACAGGTATGCAGAGGGAAAGGTGGGAGAGAGGTTCTATGAGGGCTGCAAGTATGTTGACGAGATCGAGGAGCTTGCTGTAGAGCTGACAAAAAAGATTTTTGAGGCTGAACACGCCAATGTCCAGCCTATTTCGGGTGTTGTTGCGAACATAGCCGCTTTTTTTGCTCTCACAGATGTTGGTGACACTATTATGAGTATCTCCGTCCCATGCGGAGGGCATATAAGCCACGACACGGTGTCTGCTGCGGGATTGAGGGGGTTGAAGGTTGTGCACTATCCATTCGACAATGAAGCGGTTAACATTGACGTGGATGAGACCGCAAGGCTTGCAAGAGAGATCAGACCGAAGCTCTTCGTTCTCGGTTCAAGCCTCATCCTCTTCCGACAGCCGGTTGAAGAGATAAGGGAGATTGCGAATGAGATTGGAGCTCATGTCATGTACGATGCAAGCCATGTTCTTGGCCTGATAGCGGGCAGGGCCTTCCAGAACCCACTGAAGGAGGGGGCGGAGGTTATGACTGGCTCAACGCACAAAACCTTCTTTGGACCGCAAAGGGCTATAATTGCATGCAGGAAGGAGCTTTCTGAAAGGGTTGACAGGGCTGTTTTTCCGGGTGTCGTGAGCAACCACCACCTCAACACCCTTGCAGGTTACGTGATTGCTGCGACGGAGATGATTGAGTTTGGGCGGGAGTATGCAAAGCAGGTGGTGAGAAATGCCAAGAGGCTTGCTGAGGAGCTTTACAACCTCGGATACAAGGTGCTGGGAGAGAAGGCGGGATTTACAGAGACGCATCAGGTTGCCGTTGATGTTAGGGAGCATGGTGGAGGGGAAGAAGTGGCGAAAAAGCTTGAGAAAGTTGGAATAATCCTCAACAAGAACTTACTGCCTTGGGACCCAATTGACAAGAGTGCCAACCCCTCTGGAATAAGAATAGGCGTGCAGGAGATAACGAGGCTCGGAATGAAGGAGGATGAAATGAAGAGGCTTGCCGAGCTAATTGACATGGCTGTGAGGGAAAAGAAGAGTTTTGAGGCAATAAGGGAAGAGGTTAAGGAGTTCAGGAAAGATTTTAGGGTGATAAAATATTCGTTTAAAGAAAGCGAGGCATACAGATTTCCTGAGTTGAAATGAGAGTCTGGATAGACCCAAATGCAGACGTTGATGAAATTAAAGAGCAGATCAAGGCCATAAACAGGGAACTTTACGAAAGACTTCTGAAAATTGACCCAAGCGACGATTTTTTCAAACACATGGTCAAACCGCTGAGAAGCAGTATCAGGGTTAATACGCTGAAGGCTGAGGTCGATAAAGTTAGAGAGAATCTGGAGAATATAATAACCGGAGAGGTTCCATGGTGCAGGGAGGGATTTTTTGTAAATACCGACGATTTCGGGAGAATACCTGAACATCAGCTTGGAATCATCTTCTCTCAGGAGGCATCATCCATGATCCCACCGGTTGTCATGGATCCTGAGCCGGGAATGAAAGTTCTCGACATCGCTGCTGCTCCCGGAGCCAAAACAACCCAGATTGCTCAGTACATGGAAAATGAGGGTTGCATTGTTGCGAATGACGTAAAGCATTCAAGAATAAATATCCTCATCTCAAACTTGCAGAAATGTGGGGTTTTGATTGCAAAAGTTACCGATAAGGACGGCAGGTTCTTTGGAAGGTTCGGGGAAAGATTTGATGCAGTTCTGGTTGACGCTCCCTGCAGCAACATGGGGATGATAAGGAAGAACTACAAGAACATAAAGTTGTGGAGGCTCAGAGATTGCTATGGACTCTCCAGACTTCAAAAGGAGCTTTTGGTGGCAGCATACAAAGCAGTTAAGCCGGGTGGTGTGGTTGTCTACTCAACCTGCACCCTTGAGCCGATGGAGAACGAAGAGGTTGTGGATTACATTCTGAGAAACACAGATGCAGAGATAGAGGACATAGATCTTCCTCTAAGAAGAACCAAGCCGTTTCTGGAATTTGAAGGCAGGAAATATGTTGGGGAGGTGAAAAAGTGTCTAAGGATTCACCCTCAGGACAACGACACGGAAGGGTTCTTCGTAGCGAAGCTGAGGAAACCGTAAAGAAGATGCTGAAGGAGCAATTTGGGGTAGATGTAGAAGGCGTAAGGTTCTATGTTGGAGGTAAGGGCAGAGTTTACGCTTACAAAGAGTGCGAGTTTGATGAAATCGCCAAGCACAAGGGGATTTACTTCGGCACATTGGAGAGGGACGGTTTACGGCTTTCCATCGAGGGGAGTTTTATAGTGGGAAAGTTAGCAAGAAAAAATGTTATTGAGCTCGATGATGAAAGTGCTGTTAGGTGGCTTGCAGGAGAGGATGTTGAGGTCAGTGTCAGGGGATACTGGATTTTGAAGTGGAGAGGGAGAGATTACTTTCTGGGATGTGGTAGGGGAAATGGTGCAATCCTCAGGAACTTTGTACCCAAAGATAGACGGTTACAAATGTAAAACTTTTAAGTTCAGCATCAATTTTTATCTATGAAACTCGGGTTTGTTGGCGCTGGAAGGGTTGGCAGCACATCTGCTTTCACTTGTCTTCTGAACCTCGATGTTGACGAGATTGCACTTGTTGACATTGCGGAAGACCTTGCAGTTGGAGAAGCTATGGATTTATCCCACGCAGCAGCCGGAATTGACAAGTATCCGAAAATTGTGGGCGGAAGCGACTATTCTTTGCTGAAAGGCAGCGAGATAATTGTTGTGACTGCTGGACTTGCCAGAAAGCCCGGAATGACGAGACTCGACTTGGCGACGAAGAATGCAGGAATAATAAAGGATGTGGCAAAGAAGATCGTCGAAGCATCTCCTGAAAGCAAGATACTGGTTGTTACAAACCCAATGGACGTGATGACCTATATAATGTGGAGGGAGAGTGGAAAGCCGAGAAATGAGGTTTTTGGCATGGGAAACCTTCTGGACTCGCAGAGGCTGAAGGAAAGACTGCACGCTGCGGGGGCAAGAAACATAAGAAGGGCGTGGATTATTGGAGAACATGGAGACAGCATGTTTGTTGCCAAGAGTCTCGCAGACTTTAATGGGGAAGTTGACTGGGAAGCTGTGGAGAAGGATACAAGATTTGTTGCCGCAGAAGTTATAAAGAGGAAAGGGGCGACGATTTTCGGGCCTGCAGTGGCAATTTACAGAATGGTAAAGGCTGTTGTTGAGGATACGGGTGAGATCATTCCGACAAGTGTCGTGCTGCAGGGAGAATATGGAATAGAGAATGTTGCTGTGGGTGTGCCTACAAAGCTCAGTAAAAACGGTGCAGAGGTTGTTGAAATGGACTTAACCGAGGAAGAGATGAACAATCTCAAGAATTCCGCAAGAATACTGAGAGAGAGATTGAGTGAGCTTGGATATTAATTTTTCATTTTTACCACGGAACGTATCTGTTGGTTATCGGCAGCCTCCTATCCTTTCCAAAAGCCCTTGGCGTTATCTTTATCCCCGGAGGCGCCTGTCTTCTCTTGTATTCATTCCTGTCGACCATTCTTATTACTTTCTTCACAAGCTCCTCATCAAATCCCTCAGCGAGTATCTCGTGATAACTCTTATCCTCTTCTATGTAGGCCTTGAGTATCTGATCCAGAATGGAGTATGGAGGCAGATCATCCTCATCCTTCTGATCTTCTCTGAGTTCAGCAGACGGTGGTTTTTCAAAGACTCTTTCGGGTATGATTTCCCTCCCAGCCCTTTCATTAACATGCCTTGCAATCCTGTAGACCATTGTCTTGAAGACATCCTTTATCACAGCAAATCCACCAGCCATATCCCCATACAGGGTTGCATAGCCCACGCTCATCTCACTTTTGTTGCCGGTTGTTAGAACAAGATATCCAAATTTGTTTGAGATTGCCATCAAGATATTTCCTCTAATCCTCGCTTGGATGTTCTCCTCAGTTGAGTCCCATCCTCTACCCTCAAACACATCCTTTAACTCCTCCAGGTATGCTTCGAATATTCGTGATATTTCGATTTTGATTGTTCGAATTCCAAGATTCTCGGCAAGTTTCTCAGCATCCTCAACACTGCTCTTGGATGTGAACTGAGATGGCATTAGTACCCCAATAACGTTTTCACTCCCCAGCGCCTCAACCGCTATAGCAGCAACGAGAGATGAGTCTATACCACCGCTCAACCCTATCAGAACCTTGCTGAACCCGTTCTTCCTGACGTAATCACGAGTTCCGGTTACAAGAGCCCTGAAAATCTCTTCCTCACTGGACAAGTCCTCTTCAATCCTACCTTCAATTTTGCTTTTGCCTTTTCTGTTCCTATCACAGATAAAAATCCTTGGTATTTCAGGAACCTTCAGCTTTTCCTTTCTCCTTCTTGGATCATGTAACCTCTTCCTCAGTACAGATTCGAGGTTAAGGTCGGCAATGAGTAAATCCTCCTCAAAAATCTTGGCCTGCGCTACAAGCTTCCCATCACTGTCAAAAATCATGCTACCCCCATCAAAGACGAGCTCATCCTGACCCCCAACGAGATTCACGTAGGCTATAAAGACTGCATAATCCGAAGCCCTTGTTGAGAGCATGGTTTTTCTGAATTCCCTTTTTCCAGCATGATAGGGCGAAGAGGAAATATTTATCAGAATATCTGCCCCGTTCAGAGCCTGAACGTGCCCCGGTCCGTCAGGATACCGTATATCCTCACATATGTTAACACCAAAATTCACATCTCCCAAAGTGAAAAGGTTCGGCTCTTTACCGGCCTGAAAGTACCTTTCCTCATCGAAAACGCTGTAATTAGGCAGAAACATTTTTCTATATACTCCTTTTATCTCCCCTCCGTGAATAACTGCTGCTGCGTTGTAGATGTCATCCTCAGCATCAACATAGCCCACGATTGAGACGGAATTGAAATCCTTTGTTTTTCTGACGATCTTCTCAAGTGCAGCAATGTTGTCTTCAACAAACTGCGGCTTCAGCAGGAGGTCTTCCGGTGGATAACCCGTTAAAACAAGTTCAGGAAAGCAAATAACGTCCACATCATTTTCTTCAGCTTTTTCAGTATACTCAAGAATCTTTTTCGTATTGTATTTGAAATCTCCAACAATAGGGTTTATCTGAGCAAGGGCAATGCGGAGACTTCGCATGTTGTAAAGTGTAACCAGCAAAATAAAAATATTGGGTTGCAAGTTGAGTGATACTCCCAAAAAGTATTTATCTGTTCATTTGTTAAAAATTTTTCATGGACGGATATTACGACCCGCTGGCATCCTTAAGTGGGCTGATCTGGATACTGCTCTTTCTCTATCTGATTTTCGCTCCTCAGCTAAAGCATCAGCAGCTTTTGGCCGCGAGAAGAAGATTAATGCAGAAGATAGGTATGAAGAGGGGTAGCAATGTAGTAACAATGATCCACAGGCAGGAGAGTATTGGATTTTTTGGGATACCAATTTACCGTTTCATAGACATTGACGATTCAGAGAAGGTTCTGAGGGCTATAAGGAACACACCAAAGGATAAGCCCATTGATCTGATCATACACACACCCGGAGGTCTGGTTCTGGCAGCAACTCAGATTGCCAAAGCCCTTCACGATCATCCAGCAAAAACGACAGTAATAGTTCCACACTACGCTATGAGCGGGGGAACGCTGATAGCTCTCGCTGCAGATGAGATTTTAATGGATCCACATGCTGTTCTTGGCCCCGTTGACCCTCAGCTAATGAACTACCCTGCTCCATCCATTTTGAAAGCCGTGGAGAAGAAGGAGGCGAAGGATATTGACGATCAGACTCTGATTATGGCAGATATAGCGGAAAAAGCAATTAAACAAGTTAGAGATACTGTTTTCAACCTGCTCAAGGATAAAATGGACGAGGAAAAAGCGAGAGAGGTTGCGAGAATTCTCACCGAAGGTAGATGGACTCACGATTACCCGCTTACTATTGATGTTCTCAAGGAACTGGGGCTGAAAGTCTCAACAGATGTTCCTGAAGAGGTTTATGCGCTGATGGAGCTCTATCCACAGCCGATGATGCAGAGGCATCCAGGAGTTGAGTTCGTTCCAGGACCAAGTCCGAGGGGCAAAAATAGCCAAAGCCTGATTAAATTCAGATGACCACAACATCAAAACCCATATTTTTCAGAATTCTCACCACATCTCTCTTTTTCTCAGTATAAGCCAAAACCCTGCCCTCAGCATAAGCATCAACTATTCTTTCAGCTGCCAAAACCTCATTATCCTCACATACTTCAACGAAAGTTGCATTGAGCTTTTCAGCATAGCTCTCATCCTTCGAATCCGTAACGTATAGAAGCATGTCAAGAAGAGAGTTCCTGTAACTGTTTCTAAACTCAGAGCCGTCGCTGACATCAAAACCATCAACACACCCAAGCCAGTAAACTATCAGACCGCTACCGAACATCTCGTAATATTTTGAGTACTGCTTTTTCCAGTAAAGATCGTGGCTTCTCGGATCTCCAAACAGTGCTTTGCTCTCGATCCATCTCACCTCTTTGCCCATAAACTCTACAGGCTCATCAAAGTAGAAGTCGGGGGTTTTGCTGAACGTGCCTTTCAGGTCTTTTTCAGTTTTGAACTCGAATCCGGCCTTTTCGAGCTCATGCTGTAAAGCCTTTTCACCAAGTTTTCCTCTCGATCTCTGCAACCTTGCAGCTATAGGCGAGTAAACGTAGTCCCTCAAAACGGCCTTTCTGATTTGCTCAGCAAGCCTTTCATCCTCGACCACCTCTTCGGGCTCCTTCAAAGCCCTGTTTATAGACTTGGCTGAAAACCCCATGCCCTTCATCAGCAGTCTGATTTTCATCACTGGAGGAAGAGTGAGCCACTTGGGAAAGCTCTTCTCCCTCTCCCAGTGCCTCACGATTTCAGGGATTTTCTCGGCAAATGTATGATACTTCCTCTTTACGCTGTCTACCTTCTTCTGCTGCAGAATACAGTGGAGCGTCCCCCTTGGATGGTAAGGCAGCTTTGCAATATCTCTGATCGTCCTTAACTCCCTTCTTACCTTCAGAAATTCGTTTACAGGAATTCTCATCAGCATCCCCTTAGCGAGTAAACGAACAGCACTCTCACTCTACTTCCCCTCAATCCAGCATACTTCGTACTCATCTTGATCTTGAACCTCATTGACTTTCTGAGTTTAGAAATAAACTTTCTTGCCTCGTTAACATCCTCAAAATAGATGTCGAGTCCATTCTTTGAATCTTCAATTTCAGCATTCCTCTTTAAAGCCATGTTTTTCACAATTTCCATTTTTTCCCGTTTCACATCTCTGACCTGAATTATGCAGGGATGGTTCACCACTTTATTTACTTTATACATCTTGATTTTAAAGTTATCCTCTAAAAAAGATTAAATTCTGCAAAAACCATTACTTTTTCATGAACCGACCGATCCTTCAGGTCGCTCTTGATCTGCTTGAGCTGAGGAGGGCTGTCGAAATAGCGGGGGAGGCAATTGAAGGGGGAGCAGACTGGTTAGAGGTAGGGACACCTCTCATCAAGAGCGAAGGGATGAACGCTGTTAGGGAGTTGAAAAGGAATTACAGAGGGCATAAAATCCTCGCAGATATGAAGACCATAGATACAGGGGCAGTTGAGGTAGAAATGGCTGCAAAGAGTGGTGCAGATATTGTTATAATCTTAGCCCTATCAGACGATGATACAATAGCTGAAGCTATAAGGGCGGCGAGAAAGTACGGCTGTGAGGTTATGGCAGATCTTATAAACGTGTCTGATCCGGTTAAGAGGGCAAAAGAAGTTGAAGAGATGGGTGTTGACTACATAAACGTCCATGTTGGTATAGATCAGCAGATGAAGGGTATGGATCCTCTTGAAGTTTTAAGCGATGTTGCCAAGAGTGTATCTATTCCCGTAGCAGCTGCTGGTGGACTCGATGCTGAAAGGGCAGCTTTATGCGTTTCCATGGGTGCGAGCATAGTGATAGTGGGGAGTAACATTGTGAAGTCGAGAAATGTTATAGAATCAGCGAGAAAAGTGAGAAAAGCAATAGACAGAGCTTCAGAAGGTGCAGATTTGCAGCTAACCAGAAAGAGTCTTGAGGAAGAGATAAGGGAGCTTCTTACGAAGGTGTCAACTCCCAATGTCAGCGATGCGATGCACAGAGCGAGGGCGATGGATGGGGTTTATCCGCTCGTCAGAGGTAAGAAAATTGTGGGCAAGGCGGTGACGGTAAGCACGATGGATGGAGATTGGGCAAAAACTGTTGAGGCGATAAACGTTGCGGGAGAGGGAGATGTACTGGTTATAAAGTGCTCAGGCGATACAGCAGCTGTGTGGGGAGAGTTGGCGACGAGAAGCTGCATAAACAGGAAAATTGCTGGAGTTATAATCGATGGGGCTGTTAGAGACGTTGATGACATCAGAGAGCTTGGATACCCTGTGTTTGCCAGAAAGGAGGTGCCCAATGCTGGTGAGCCAAAGGGTTTTGGTGAGATCAACGTAAAGATAATCTGCGGCGGAGTTGAGGTAAATCCCGGAGACTGGATTATTGCAGATGATAACGGAGTCATGGTGATACCGAAACAGAGGGCTTATGAGATAGCAAGGAGGGCTCTGGAGGTTAAGAAATCCGAGGACAGGATAAGAGGAGAGATTGAGGAGAAGGGTAGGACTCTTGCAGATGTGGTGGAGCTTTACAAGTGGGAAA
>JAPDIY010000045.1 GCA_029259335.1 Archaeoglobi archaeon | reverse complement strand
TTGAGGCTTCGACCATCTCCCACAGCCAGTCATTCTCAGTCCCACCATAAGTCTTCTGCCACTTAATGTTTCCATCAGCATCCAATCTTAAAACCCAGAAATTTTGACCTTTACCGAAGCTTTCAGTAACCCCTGCAACTATAATATCCCCATTAGCCGCCTCAACCACCGACCATGCTACCTCGAATTCAGCTCCGCCATATGTTTTCTGCCACTTAATGTTTCCATCAGCATCCAATCTTAAAACCCAGAAATCGCCTTTCCCAGCACCAAAGCTCCATGTCACGCCTGCAACGATTATGTCTCCATTTGAAGCTTCCCTAACTGCACAAAATGCATCACGCCCACTTCCACCATATGTTTTCTGCCACTTAATGTTTCCATCAGCATCAAGCCTCAATATCCATGCTTCATCCTCCAAACCTGAACCGAAACTGTACGCAGCGCCAGCAACGATTATGTCCCCATTAGCCGCCTCAACCAACGACATAGCCTCGTCACGCCCACTTCCACCATATGTCTTCTGCCACTTGATGTTTCCATCAGCATCCAATCTTAAAACCCAAGCATCGTAATCGCCAGCTCCAAAACTCTCAGTTCCGGCTGCAACAATAATGTCTCCGTTAGCAGCTTCTGCAATTGAAAAGACCTCATCACCGTTTCTGCCACCATATGTCTTCTGCCACTTAATGTTTCCCTCGGCATCAAGCCTGAGAATCAAAATATCATCTTTACCAGCGCCAAAACTGTTCGTTTTGCCAGCAATGATTATGTCTCCGTTCGATAACTCTGTCACACTGTGAAAATACTCCCATCCACTTCCACCGTAAAATTTTGCCCAGTAACCTGCACTTGCCGAAGGTAACAGTACCAGAACAAGAACAAGAGATGTTAATAACTTACCACCTGTGAGCATAACATCCCCTGATTTTGAAGCTTTTATATCTCTCTTCTCGATTTTTTTCATTGGGAATACTACCCGCAAAAGAGGTAAGCTAAGAATATAATACAGAAAGGTTTTGCCCGATCTTCGACATGGCAATGAACAGCCACTTAAAAAACTGCAGCCCCCAGTATGTGACACTCGGACCGTAACTTTCACAGTAAGCCCCCGGTTGTATGCATTCGTATCCCTTTCTCCACAGGTAAGCCAACCCCCAAGTAGCACTGTCATCCCCAAAAACGTAAGTTGCATTTCTGGCAAGTTTTTGCCACATTCCAACGCTGTACTGCATCATTGTAGTGTTGTTCATTACAATGTTGGTTATATCTCTGAAACCGTCTGAGAAGTATTTGATAAACCCGGAAATGTAGTAGATGTCCTCTGCGGCTTTGTTGACGAGTGTTCCATTTATTGCTATCGCTCTGAATGCCTCAGCGTTAAGCATGAAGAGTGCCTGAACGAACTCGAGGACGTATGAGGTTGATATAGACGTGTTTATCACCTTTACCACCCCCTACGGGAAGTAAGTCGGAAATACTTTCAAAGCGTCGGCAACAAGAATCACAAGATGTTTAGCAGCATACCAGAGGTTTAGAACAAAGTCAGTGTTGCTCGAAACTCTCTCCGTCATAACCCTCAGGATGAAAGTTATGCCGTAATTTCCCGATACCTCCCCAAGCATCCTTGTTGAGTTGTTTGCAGCTATCGCCACAACACTAGCGAATTCATTTTCGAGAGTGGCATTGTGGTTGATCTGCCAGATAAACCCATGACTATCGAAAAGAAGTTTTCTGAACCATGAGATCATGGCATTGATGTGATACCAGATTTCCCAGAAGCTCTGGTAGTCCCCTCTTGAGGAATTCACAGTACTTTCATTATGTCCAGTGTACTTGAGGTAGATGAAGAATCTTCCGAGTGTCTTCAGCAACGCTGAGAGGCCTTGAAGCATCTTATCTCCAAGCTCAACAGCCGTCGGCATGGTATCACAAAAACTCGAAGGCCTTCATTATAAAAATCACGGTGCTGTTTACGGCTCTTATAAACTTCACAGCTATATCATGAGCCAGAGGCTTGTTGTTCAAAAGCTCTAAGTACGAGTGCTTTGCAATGTAGCTCATACCACTCCTGCCAGTAATGTTTCCGAAGAAATCGTTGGAGTTTGTGGAGAGAGTATGGAGGGCATCGTTAAAGGCTGCAGTTAAATTTCCATACTGTGGTGACGCTGTCAATCCAATAACAGCACTCAGAAACTTTGTAATCCACATCGCTATTGCGAAATGAGAGTAGATAAAGTTGGGGTGGTCTGGCGTTAGATGTCTGATGATAGGTTCGTTCAGTCCGTAGATCAAAACAAATATGTCTGAGATCGGTGATAAGATTCCCCTTACGACAAAGTCACTTATCGTTGCTATCGCCATTTTCTCACCTGAATGCAGCAGTAATTTGCTCCATCAGCCTAATTACCAGCTTCACGCCAAGTCCTGTGGTGTTCCAGAACTTCATGGCGAAAGCTTCATCAACTAATCCCACTACATTCTTCATCACAGCCGAAATACCTTTCTGCCCCGTCTCGTTGCCGAATATCACCTCCGCATTACCACCTAAATAGCTAACCATATTGCTGAAGTTCTTCATCGCCGAAGCATTCTGGCTGGCAATATCCAAAGCTCCGCCTTCACCCACAAACGGCTTAGCAAGCCAATATCCGAAACTTGCACTGTGGTAGGTCACGTTCCACACATCGATTGCGGAAATTGAATTATTTAAAAGCAAAACAAACGTATTACTCATTAGCTCAAGAGTTGCCAGAATCATCTGGAAGATAACATTGCCAAAGTCGGCAGCGGTGACCATTCAACACTTAATTATCATTACCGAATAAAAAGCTTTTCGATGTGTTGGTGTAAACTTCAACCTTTTTCAATACTTTTTTTGACTTCTTTTGCACTTTTCCAGCTTTTGAAGCTCTCTCTGACAAAATCAAGCCCCAATCTCACCGTGAAATATGCTACGGCAATGAAAAGAGTGATGGAAAAGGCTTCTGGCTCTATGAAAAAAAGAGGCGAGCAGCATGTAGGGAGATAGAAGGAGAAAGAAGAGTGAAGTTGTGAACATCATCTTCCTGAAGAAAAGAGGCCAGTACTTTTCGTTTGCCAATTTCTGCAACCCTTCGTAAGCTTCTTTGTCATCCATCGCCATCGCAAGGATTGAGAGAGCGTGATTTCACTGAGTTCTGCCTCAATTCTCATGACATCTTCAACGAATCCTTTAAAATTGATTCCAATTTTTCCGTTAAAATGACAACGGCAAGGGTTATCGCAATAAAAAAGTATAGAAATGGAGGGTTCATGTTTTACGGTGGGAGATGGATGCCGAAGAAGCCAGCAGCGATATACCTTGTTCCAACGTAGAAAGCAAGAATGCCGAACATTGCAAACAATGCGTCCATTGGGAGGTACTTCTGAGTTCTTGGTCCAATAGCTTCCAATGAGAATTCCTGCCCAACCGATTACTATCGGCCAGACGAACTGCACAGCTTGGCAAACCAGCCAGCAAGGGCGGAACACTGGTTGAGGAGGACTGTCAGTGCTGAGACTGCTGGAGTTATGTACATCGGCCAGCCGATGGCCGTAAAGAATGGAACGATCATGAATCCTCCTCCAACACCGATTAGGGTTGCGATGAATCCAATGAGAAGTCCGTAGAAGAAGGGCAGGTAGTTCTTGGCAACGAAATGCTCACAAAAGAAGTCGAACTCGACTTTGCTGAGGGAGTATTTTACATTGGTTATACTCTCAAGCTCATGCAGCCTTCCGATTTTTCTAAGCTCCTCAACCCTCTGCTGGAATCCTTTTTGCTGCTTCCCTGCCTTTAGACTTCGAGGCTTTAGCTCTCGGCGTTATCTGGTAAAACATGTAAAATGATACCGCCCATGTACAGAGACCGAATAAACCTTTGTAGAGAGCCACACCAAGCTTTCCACCAGTTCCCCACACAGCAACCTGCGCTCCAATGACCATTCCGAGACCCATCGCGATTGCAGCAGGCCAGACAAGTCTTTTCTGGGTGTACCAGTTTATTGTGCTTGAAAGGGAGTTGAGCCACGTTATCGCTGTATTGGAGAATCTGATGTGGTCTGTCAGATACTTTCCAGCATCATTGTACATCCCTATGCTTATGCCCTTGCCCTTCAGCTTGCTCGCCCAGTTTCCGATGCCGAGAATGGATATGTGTCCCACACCAGCCATAATCCCTCCAAAAACCCCGACAGTTGAGAAGATCCACCCAACCCAGATGCACCAGAGCAAATACACGACAGCGTTTATCTTTGTCTCCTCCCCCCGCTATTACCATCCATGTTACATCTATCATTCATTCATCCCCCCGCTCTCTTACTCATCCTCCTTAGGTTTCCTGAACAGCAGGAAGTTGCAGAGCTTGCAGATGTTGAATCCCGGATAAGTTTCGCCAGTTCTCGGAAAACTCGCTCCTCCGTACTTTGCAGTTCTCTCAAGTAGCCTTACTATCATTGCCTCGAAATGCTCCCACGGGATGTAGACGTTGATCTCGCCCTGTTCCGTCTTTCCAGAAGTGTAGCTGCTGCTGCACATTGGTACCACATTTATCTTTCTGTTGTTGTATGTCCACACGACTCCTCCGCAAACGGCAGAGTTCATCATAAGGTTCAGCTGAATCGGGTGTATGTCCACCGCAGAGGCGTAGTCGTTGTAAAGGTGGTAACTCTGCAGCACATCACATATTATGTGAATCAGATCTGGCTCGAATTTCGCTTTGTGGAGAGGTGCGGTTGCAAAGGCAAGCAAACCTTCAGGAAGCCTCGGCTTTGTTTTAACGAACTTCTCCGCCTGTTTCTTGTCCCTCACGTACTTTATGTGGTTTTTAATCTCTTGGTCGTCCAGATCCTTCCATCCGAAGATGTATCTCGCGTTACCGCATCCCAGCGTTCTCTTGTCTCCGAGCAGCACATCTCCCTTCTGCCTCGATTCTGCCGAGAAGTGGCAGAAGGTGAAAGGGTTACATGCCACAAGATAACTATGCTCCTCCTTGAATTTCTGCAACTCTCCTTCGTCGTAGAAGAATTTTATTGCCACAGGGTAGTATTTTAGTTTCAGCAGATTTCTCAGAGTGAAAACCATGTCAGCCTTGCTTAGTCCCTCGGTGCCCTTTTTCAAAAGCATAATTTCCGCAAACTTTCTGTCATCGAGAAGCATTTCACTATCGATTCTCATTTCGGTCTGCTCCATAATCCTCGCCTACAACCGCTATACTTATATTTTTCGAAATTTTCCAAATATATTTCGAATTTTTGAACATCGTAATTTAGAATTATCCTAAAATATATTTTAAGATTTTAAGATAAACCTAAAACAAGTTGGCTACATCTACTTAAAGTCCATAAGCTAAGATAAAGTCAATAAAGTTTAAAATAATTAGAAAAGTTCAAATTATTCGATACACCCACACTGCTGTGCGAAATCCTCGAAAAGCTGCCTTCCTTTTGACAGTATGAATTCCGAATACTCTTTCATCTTCTTACTCTCCATGGAGAGCTTTGAGGAGACAAGAAATATCTTTCTTTCCGACTTGAATCCATGTATTTTCCTCATTTTAATCAATCCAACCTCACAAGCCTTGCATGCAGCGATATAAGACGTAATGGCGATTCCTATTCCGCTACTCACAGCGTTTATCTTTGAGTAGAAATCTCCAACAGTATAGGCGATGTTCAGGTCATCGGGCTTGATTCCACTCTCCAACAAGTTCTTTTTTGTGCTTGTCGTTATTCCATAATCGTCAGTCAGCATTACTATCGGAAATTTCGTAATATCTTCCAGAGTAACTTTATCTTTGCTTGCAAGCTCATGATCAGGTGGTGTGATCAAAACAAGGAAATCTTCTCCCAGAATTTCATAATTGAGTCTTTCGAATTCAAGATATTCTTCAAGCAAATCTCCGGCAATTGCAAAGTCGTATTCTCCGCTCAAAACACCTTTAACACATTCGTGAGCACCTCTTAAAGCTATACTTACTTCAAGCTGCGGATATCTGGATTTTAGGAGCGTCTGAATCGCGTGAACGATGTTTAGACCAACCATTCCGGATGCTATCGTTATTTTATCTCCTCTTATGTTTGAGATCAGCCTCCTCGTCTCGTCCACACTACTCAGAACTGATTTCATGTTCTTGATTGCAATATTTCCCTCGTCTGTCAGCTTTACACCATTTGTACTTCTTTCGAGGAGTTTTGCTCCGTAAAAAGACTCTATGGAGTTAATCTGGAAGCTAACTGAACTAACAGACATTCCGAGATTCTTTGCTGCTTTCTTTAGACTTCCCGACTCGACCACTTCAATGAAAGTTCTCATAAAATCCAGTCTGACCATAATTCGAAAATTTAGCAATAGATTTTTAAATTTTTGCTTGAGGGACTTACATGTCATGTTTATCAATTTGTGATCTCCCAGTTCCAAAGCCCGCTTTTCGAATAAGAAAACATTGGTAAAATATTAAATACTACTGCAGATTGTTGAATGGTGGTCATGATGGATAAAGTCAAGCTCGGAATGGTCGTCGCGGAGTTCAACAGAGACATAACGTATATGATGGAAATCCTCGCAAAAGAGCATGCAGAGTTTCTGGGTGCGGAGGTTTCTGAAGTTATCAGGGTACCGGGAACCTTTGACATTCCGATTGGTGTGAAGAAGATGCTTGAAAAGGGAAGAGTTGATGCCGTTGTTGCGATCGGCTGCGTGATTGAGGGGGAGACTGAGCATGATGAGATTGTGGCGCAGCATGCGGCGAGGAAGATAATGGATCTCAGCCTTGAATACAGCAAACCTGTAACTCTCGGCATAAGCGGGCCGGGAATGGGTAGAATAGCGGCAACTGAGAGGGTCGATTATGCTAAGAGAGCGGTTGAGGCTGCGGTAAAACTTGTCAAGAGGCTGAGGGAGTATGATTCAGAGGGGAGCTAACAGAATTGAAGTTGTACAACCTTCAGCCACTCTCAGAGTTTCAACGATGGCGAAGCAGCTTGCGAGGGAGGGCAGGGATGTAGTTGACATGAGTGTTGGCGAGCCTGACTTTCCGACTCCAGATTTCATTATCGAGGCTGCTTATAAGGCAATGAAGGAGGGCAAGGTTTTCTACACCCCCACCAAGGGCGTTCCAGAGCTAATAGATGCGATTGTTGAGAAGCTTCGAACTGAGAACGGAATTGATGTTACTGCGGAGAACATCATAGTCACGCCGGGAGCGAAGTATGCGATATTCGAGGCCATGATGTGTCTGCTTCAGGAGGGAGATGAGGTAATTCTGCTCGACCCTTCGTGGGTGAGCTATGAAGCCTGCATTCTGATGGCTGGAGCGAAGCCGGTGTGGGTTCCGCACGAGGAGGGGTTTGAGGATGCGCCAGTTGAGGACTACATTACCGCAAATACCAAAATGATAGTCGTGAACACTCCAAGCAACCCGCTTGGCGTTGTTTATCCAAAGGAGTTTTTGAAGAAGGTAAGGGATATTGCCGTTGACAATGATTTGCTTGTTATGTCTGATGAGATATACGAGAAGATAATCTTTGAAGGAAAGCACTACAGCCTTGCAGCGATGGATGGGATGCTGGAAAGAACTATCACGATAAACGGCTTCTCCAAAACATACTCCATGACTGGCTGGAGGCTGGGATATGCTGCCGCTCCAGAGTGGATAATAAAGCTGATGAACAGAATGCAGAGCCATTCCGTAAGCCATCCAACATCATTCGTGCAGTATGCCGGAGTTGCAGCATTAAAGGGTGACCAGAGCTTTATAAAAGATATTGTAGAGGAGTTTAAGGTCAGAAGGGACATGATAATGGAGAAGCTCGATGAACTTGGAATTGAGTACGCTCCGCCGAAGGGAGCCTTCTACATCTTCATGAACGTTAGAAGGGATAGCAGTGAATTCTGTGAGGAGTTCTTGAAGAGGGAATATGTGGCTCTAACTCCCGGCTCTGCTTTTGGTGTAGCATACAGAAGCTGGGTTAGGCTGAGCTACGCAACTTCGAGGGAGAGAATAGCGGAGTTTTTGAAGAGGCTTGAGAGGTTTTTCAAGTAATCAGCTAAATTTTATTTTTGCAAATCCGCCTTCCTAAACTTCATATGTTTCAACCCCAAAAACCATATCGTGGCTCTGATTGAAGACATAATAAACCTGCTTGAATCCCAGAGCGGTTTGACAGCAAAGGAGATATGCGCAATCCTCAAACTCGAACCTGAAAGGGAAAAAGACGTCTATTCAGCCCTGATCAAAGCCGCAAAGGTGCTCAGAAGGAAGGGGAGAAGACTTGTGATGCAGCCTCCGAGGTGCAAAAAGTGTGGCTTCGAGTTTGATAAAGTTAAAGCTACGAGATGTCCAAAATGCAAGAGTGAGTGGATTGAAGATGCCAGATTCTTCGTTGACTAAAGAAACTTGGAGGCAAAGGTTTCGGGTTTTGCTTTGCAGTCTTCTTTGAAGCTACAGAACTTGCAGTACTCACTCTCCCTTCTTTCTGGCAGAAAACCCTTTTTTATCATTTTGACCCTTTCAATCAGCTTCAGAGCTTTCCTCTTTATCCCGTAGCTCACTTCAACATCTCTCAGCTCACCGGAGTAGGCGTAGTATATCTTTGACTCATCGTATCCAGCAATAATCCCGGCAATTCCAGCCTTAATCACATCCTTAAACCAAATACCCTCTTCTGGCGAGTTGAGGGAAAGAAAAAGTGGAAATTCCCTCTGCCCATCGCTGACTATCTCATCAACGGTCATAACAACTTCGAGTCTTTCCGATTTTAGAACAGTGTCCCATTCTACCGTTTTCAGCCCTATCTCCCTGTAAACGAATTTCTCGGATGCTTTCTTGAACACCTCATAGTCAAAATTGCTGTAGAGTGCTTTCGCCCTTTCTTCAGCCCACTTCAAGTCAAATCCTCTGCGAAAGCTGAGGTAGATCTCTCTCACAGCGTTCATTTCAGTAAAGACTTCATCTTCGAAATGCAACCTGTAATAGCACAACCTTGGACAGGTGATGTAGCTCGTGATATGGCTTAGCTTAATCATTGACTCAGCTTGCCAAACCTGAATAAATTTTTAACCTTTCTGTCAAGTTTTAAATGATGAAAAGAATTCTAGCGATAGCAGACACTCACCTTGAGAGCTGGGATATTCCAGAGAAGCTTGCCGAGATGATGGAAAATGCTGATATTATCGTTCATGCAGGTGATTTTGATTCTTACCCGGTTTACAGAAAATTCGCTGAATACGAGTTGATTGCCGTTGTGGGAAATAGTGATGATGAGAAAATAAGGGAGGAGCTTCCAGAAGCTGCAACGTTCGAGGTTGATGGAATCCGTTTTGGAGTTGTCCATAAGGGAAACTACCTGAACCAGTATCACGATCTGGGATACAGAGCAATGGAGCTTGGGGTAGATGTCCTAATCTTTGGTCATCTGCACCGCTTTGTCCTTGAGGAGCTGAAGGGAAGAATTCTTGTGTGTCCCGGCAGCCCCACACAGCCGAGATTGTCTGCTGCAAGCTGCGCGGAGATTATTGTTGATGGCAGGAAAGTTAATGTTCAGTACCACGTTGTCCAGCCACTTTTCTGCGGTATGGATGCTTTAAACAAATTGAGGGGGTATTTATGAAAGTTTTCGTTCCTGAAAACTGGGATGAGCTTAAGGAAAAACTTTCTGAGATTGGCAGAGTAGTTGAGATTAGAAAAGGAGATGGTGAGGAGGAGTGCTGCGCTCTACTCGGCAAATCCCTCAGAATGGTTGCAGGACCGAAGAACATGAGAGATGCCCTTGAAACCCTTGCAGATCTCGGATTTGACTTTGCAGCCATCATTGGCTTCGATCTTGAGCTCGAAGGACTGGAGAAGGGGCTTGGATTCAAAATTCCGAGAGTGAAGACGGTTGAAGAGGTTCTTGGAGCACCGGAAATAGAGTCTCTGAAGTCGATTGTCCTGAAAACCAAATGCGTTGACGGTGTTGAAAGGTGCGGGGCTATTGGCGTCTTCATAGGCTTTGTCAGAAAGCAATCGGATGGCAGAACGGTGAGGCAGCTTGAATACGAAGCATACGACGATCTGCTGAAAAAGAAGGCTGGAGAGATCGAAGAGAGAATTAAGAAGATGCCCGGAATTGTTAATGCAAAAGTATACCACAAGAAGGGCATTCTGATGCCCGGAGAAGATATAGTCTACATCACGGTAATGGGGGAGCACAGAAAGGACATCTGGGAGCCCCTGAAGCAGGCAGTGGAGCTGATGAAGGAGGAGCTTCCCATATGGAAGAAGGAGGTTTACGAGGATGGAGAGGTGTGGGTCCATGACAAAGAGTCTCAGGGCAGAGAGTAAACCATAATCTTCGTGATAAGTCCACCGTACTTCACGTATCTTTCGTGAACCAAACTCAATCCGACTTTAGCTACGCTTTCTCCAAAGATTTTATGTTCTGTCGTTATTACCACAAGTCTCGACTCCTCTTGCATGCATTTCCTCGCAGCCACGGCAAATTTCTCGTATAGCTTTCTGATCATACCCTTCTTCCATATCCTGAGCCCGTAAGGCGGGTTGGTAATTATCACATCATAAATACCCTCTATTTTCGTAGCATCTCCCTGAGAGAAGGTAATCGTGTCAGCCACACCCGCATTTTCAGCGTTTCTGATCGCCCCCTCTAAATGCTTCCTGAACTTCTCAACTCCGTAAAGCTCCATTTCTCCTTTGCCAGCGTCTTTTGCCAGATCCGATTCTGAACTGCACAGCCTCTGATACGCAAAATCCCTTTTATTCGGGATATTTCTCCCCATCAAAGCAGCCTCAATCGGTATGGTTCCGCTGCCGCACATCGGATCGATGAGAGATTTCTTCACATTCCATTCCGCTAATATGAGCATTGCACAGGCTATGGTAGCGTTCAGGTGAGCAGGATGGTTGTAAACCCTCCACCACCTTTTGTGCAGTGCATCATCGCCAGTTGTGTCAACACCAACAAAAAGCTCATCGTCAACAACCTCAACCCTTATTATTACATCAGGCTCGTTCAAATTTACTTTTAGCCTCTCCCCATAGCTTTCCATAAAGCTGTCAATAACCGCCTGCCCGGCAACCCTTGCAACGTCAACCGAGGTAAAATCGTGCACTCCTGCCCTCATGCTCCTCACAGCGAAAGTTTTCCCTTTTAGAAATTCAAAATCAAGCTTTTTCACAGCAGAGTAAATTTCATTTAGGTCTGAGAACTTTCCACGGTAAAGAAGGACATTCAACCTCTCAAGGATTCTTGAATATGAGTTGATTATTGAGATTATTTTCCTGCTTCCTTCAAAAAATACTCTTCCCCTGTTTTGCCTGATTTCAATTACCCTTCCGCCTAATTTCTCTATTTCCTCAGCCGCAACATCTTCAAGTCCGGGGCAAAGAGTTGCGTAGAAGTTCACATTTGCCATTACGCAGCGTGCACAAAATACTTTTCTGCAATGCTGAAAAAGAGGTTTTGTGATCATAGAAGGAAGGCCATACAGCGACGAGGAAATACTGTCAGCACTACACCCTCTTGTCAGAGAGTGGTTTCTTTCCAAGTATTCGGAATTCACACCTCCTCAGCGCTACGCCATAGTTGAGGCTTTTAAGGGTAACAACGTCCTTATCACTTCTCCGACAGGTAGCGGTAAAACCCTTGCAGCCTTCCTTGCTGCAATAAGCATGCTCATAGAGAGGGCTGAGAAGGGGGAGCTTGAGGATAGGGTTTATGTGGTATACGTTTCTCCTCTTAAAGCCCTTAACAACGATATAAAGAAAAATCTCGAAGAACCCCTTTCGGAAATATATGATATCGCGGAGAGCAAGGGTGTTAAACTCCAGAAGATCAGGGTGGCGGTGAGGACAGGAGATACGGATGCGTCGGAAAAACAGAAGCAGATGAGAAAGCCACCCCATATCCTGATAACAACCCCTGAAACTCTTGCCATCGTTCTTTGCAGTCCCAAGTTCAGCAAATCTCTTTCAGAAGTAAAATATCTGATCGTTGACGAGATTCATGCGATTGCAGAGAATAAAAGGGGTGTTCACCTTTCCCTTTCCATCGAAAGGCTTCAGAGGGTGCAGAAGGGGAAGATGGTGAGGATCGGGCTGTCTGCAACCATATCCCCTCTCGATGAGGTTGCAAGGTTTCTGGTTGGTTATGATTACGGTGTTGAGAGGGACTGCATCGTTGCTGATGTAACATTCGAGAAACCGATGGATATAAAGGTCGTTTCACCGATAAACGACTTTTTCTCGGCAACTGCAGAAGAAATAAGTGATAAACTCTATGATCTGCTGGCAGAGTATGTGAAGAAATCAAAGACCACTCTCATCTTCACGAACACGAGGAGTGCGACAGAGAGAGTTGTTTATCACCTCAAAAAGAGATTGAAGGATATTCCGATAAAAGCCCATCACAGCTCCCTGTCAAAAGAGGTGAGGCTTGAGGTTGAGAATGAGCTTAAAAATGGCTCTCTACGGTGCGTGGTATCATCTACAAGCCTTGAGCTTGGTATAGATATCGGCTACATAGACCTCGTAATACTTCTCGGCTCGCCGAAGAGCATAAACAGAGCGCTGCAGAGGATAGGGAGGAGCGGGCACAGACTGCATGAGGTCAGTGTGGGCAGGATAGTCGTCGTGGATCAGGACGATCTTGTCGAGTGCACAGTTCTGGCAAGGGAGGCGAGGGAAAGAAGGTTGGACAGAGTTAAGATTCCCAGAAAGTGCCTCGATGTTCTCTGCCAGCATGTTGTTGGTATGGCTATTGAGAAGGTCTGGAGTGTTGATGAAGCCCTTGCTCTGATAAGAAATGCCTATCCTTACAGAGACCTGACAAAGGAGGAGTTTATCTCAGTCCTGAGATACCTCTCAGGCAGCTTTTCAGAGCTTGAGAGAAAGAGGGTTTATGCGAAAATCTGGTTTGATGAGGAGGAAGGGGTTTTTGGGAGAAGAGGGAAGATGATAAGGCCAATCTACTATCTCAACACTGGCACAATACCCGATGAGGTGGCAGTGAAGGTAATCACAAAGGACGGGAAGAGGGTTGGGAAGGTTGAGGAGGAGTTTGCAGAGAACCTCGTTGCAGGTGACATCTTTGTTCTCGCCGGCAAGACATTCAGGTTCTTGAAGGCCAAGGGGATGAGCATCATCGTGGAAGAGGTTGAAGGGGAAAAGCCCACAGTCCCAAGCTGGTTCAGCGAGCAGCTACCTTTGAGCTACGATCTAGCAGGAAGAATAAGAAAGTTCAGGGGATGGATGGAGAAGAGCCTTGAGAAGTTAAGCAGAGAGGAGATAATTGAGACCCTTATGGAAAAGTTTGAGATCGAAAGGAACGCTGCCAACGCCATCTACCGGTACTTCATGGAGCAGAGGCTGTTCAGCGAGATACCGACGGACGAAAAGCTGGTGGTCGAGAAGTATGAGGGGGAGAAGAATTACTACTTTTTCCACACTCTCGTAGGAAGGAGAGCTAATAGTGCCATAGCGAGGGTTTTTGCCTACAGAGCCGGGCTTATAAAGAACTGCAACGTTCAGATGGGCGTCAACGATAACGGATTCGCCCTCATACTCCCACCTAACAGGAGGTTGAGCGATGCTGAGATAGAGAGCCTGTTCATGCTGCCCAACTTTGAGGATCATCTGAGAAGGGCACTTGACAGGACGGAGATTCTCAGGAGAAGGTTCAGGCATGTCGCAGTCAGGAGTCTGATGGTTCTCAGGAATTATATGGGCAGAGAGAAAAGTGTCTGGAGACAGCAGCTTAGCTCTGACTCAATCCTGAACTTTTTAAAGCGCTATTATCCCGATTTCCCCGTGTTGAGGGAGACCTACAGGGAAATAATGGAGGATGCGATGAACATCGAGGATGCGATTGACTACCTTTCGAGGGTTGGCAGGGAAATTGAACTCGTCATCGTCAGAACACCCTATCCCAGTCCCTTCGCCTTCAACATGTATCTGCTGGGCGAGCAGGATGTTGTTCTGATGGAGGACAGGAGGAAGGTTTTGAGAGAGCTGCACGAGAAGGTCATGGGTGTGATACAGAATGCAGCGAATTAAAATGTATCTGGACTTCATCAAGATAGAGCACACTTTGTTTGCCCTCCCATTCGCCTACGCCGGAGCCTTTCTCGCCGCTAAAGGTATTATCGAGCTTAAGCTCGCCATACTCATATTCACAGCCTTCACGGGATTAAGAACGGCAGCGATGACCTTCAACAGAATCATTGATAGGGAGATAGATGCAAGGAATCCGAGAACAGCTTCAAGACATCTTCCAGCTGGCCTGATCAGCTTGAGGGAGGCTTATGCGATAGCCTTTATTGCGTTAGCTGTTTACTTTGTCTCAGCAGCCCTCATCAACAGAACCGCCCTGGTGCTTTCTCCGATTCCCGCCATAACGGCCTACGTTTACCCATATCTGAAAAGGTTCACCTGCCTCTGTCACTACGTTCTTGGCCTCAACCTCGCCTTCGCCCCTCTTGGTGGGTGGATAGCGATTACAGACTCCATTGATGTTTTCGGCAGCGAGTTTATACCCACGCTCGTAGGTGTGGCAGTCATGTTCTGGGTTGCAGGCTTTGACATGATTTATGGATTGCAGGATATTGATTTTGACCGAAAAAACGGTCTTCACTCTGTTGGAGCCCACTTCGGGATTAAAGCTGCTCTATGGCTTTCGAGGCTCAACCATATTGCCTTTTTTACCATCATTTCCTTGGCTCTCCTCCTCTACGATGCCAAAGTTGCAGTCTTTTTCTTACCTTTAATCGCCGTTCTCCTTTTCTACGAGCATTTTATTGTCAGAAGTGGATATGATGAGGCTAAAATCCAGATAGCCTTCTTCTATACAAATGCACTGGTGAGTGCAACCCTTCTTCTGGCGATATTTGCGGAGATTATAGCGAGAGTGCTTTAAAAAATCTTAAATACAAGTGCTATCATATGCCTAAGGTGATCCTTTGAGACTTTCGAAAGTAAAGAGGAGGTTTGCCAAAAGGATTGCTGTGAGCAGAATTGCAGAGCAGTTCTGGTGTGAAAAGAAGCTTGAAATCAAACTCATGCACGGGATTGAGATCAAAAACGATGCTATGGCTGTGGGAGAGAAGGTGCACAGAGAAGTGGCTTTGAGGGATTCATTGCCCGAAGCAGATAACTTTCTTGACTGGCTTGGATTGCAGGTTTACTTCAGCAATGTCAGCCTTTCGCAGTTTTACAAGAACGGGATTGCAAGGGAAGTCTTTCTCGTAGCCAACATATCTCAGGAAAACTGGAAGTGGTTTCTCACAGGTTCTGTGGATGAGCTGAAACTTAGGGACGGAAAGGTGCAGATAGTCGAGAGAAAAACCAGAAGGAGCGGCGGAATCCCTGCAAACCTTCACCACAGAATACAGGCAATGCTTTACCACAGGATGCTGGGAATGCTGAAGAGACAGGATTACTCCGAGAACCTCAAAGCTGCTTACGGGTTAAAGGAAGGAGTCAGAATAAGCAGAGAGTTCGCGGAGAAGGCTGGGATAGGAAATCGGGAAATAATGAGTATCTCTCGTGAGATTTCAACAAAAATAATGGAGCTTCCATCCCTTTCGGACACGATATGGTTGATATATGAGAGACAGAGGGGAGGAGAGACCATAGGTGAGGTGAAGTTCAGGGTTGACGAAGCTTGGCTGGAGAAAATCATTGACTTCGCGAGAGCTTACTGGACGGGAGAAAGGGAAGCTCTGAAAACTAAGGACGACTGGAAGTGCAAATACTGTGAGCTCAGGCGTTACTGCGAATAAATTTAAACAAATTTCTGGTCAACAATTCTTTCAATGACCTCCCTTACGCTCAGAATCTCTTTTATAATTCCCGAAACCTGTCCCGCTGGTGCTGGACTGTCAGAACCGGTAAGTTCAGGTCTGAGAACTCGCATGACAACAGGGCTTTCCAGAAGAATCGTTGAGTCGCATGTTGATTTCAGCACCGCTTCCTTGATTTTGTTGAGAACTGGACACTCCTTTGTTGCGAGCAGCCTTGTGCCTATCTCAACACCCTCCGCCCCAAGAATCATTGCCGCAGCAAACCCCCTTGCATCTGCAATCCCACCAGCTGCGATTACGGGAATGTTGAGGTTATCTGCAAGCTCTGGGATAAGGCAGAAGGAAGAAACCCCACTTCTACCTATAATTCCACCCGCCTCGTATCCCATTGCTACGACAGCATCAACTCCTGCGCTTTCAGCCTTCTTCCCCTCCCTCAAATTCGATACTTTGTGGATTATCCTTGCTCCAGCCTCCTTAATTCTTCCAGCATACTTACCCGGATTTCCGGCTGAAGTGTATATGATTTCAACACCCGTATCGAGGGCAACCTCAAGATTCCTGTCGGATTCAGGCTGATAAATTGGTATGTTGACAGCAAATGGCTTCCCAACGGACTTGACCTTCTCTATCTCCTCTCTCAACCTCTGAGGTGTCAACCCCGCGGAAGCAATAACTCCGAGAGCGCCAGATTTTGAAACCTCAGCAGCAAAGTCACCGAGGGTGATGGACATCATCGGGCCTTGGATTACTGGATATTTTGTTCCAAGCAGCCTCTTAACTCTGTTCATGTTGGAGACATTTACCATAATATTTATAAACATTTTTGCTTAAAGATGATTATGAATATTAAGACAATAGGCAAGTTTGTCATTTGCATTTTACTTGGGATTATTATCGGTGTCTCCTCAGCTTACCTTACAGTCCAGCAAGTTTCAGAGATGTTCAGCGTGAGCAACGGACCGTGGAAGGTCAACTTGCTTGCTGGTTCGGAGAGCGCAGACATCTACACGAGGGCTGCAATTGCACTCAACGCCCTTTTTGCCCTCAACAAATCTGAAGCTGTTTACTTTATTACTAAAACGGACAGCAACTTTAATCCGTTAAGGCTCGAATGCGATTACAGGATTGAGGGAAAGAATCTCCCCGCGAGATGGTGGAGCATCACAGTGTATGGCTCAGACCTCTTCCTTATCCCGAATGAACTCAACAGGTATTCTTTCACCAGCGCCAACGTTAAAAAGGACGGTGAGAGTTGGACGATTCATCTTTCAAAGGAGCCGAAAGAGGTTAACTGGATACCGCTGAATGGTGAGGGCCAGTTTTACCTCGTTCTAAGGCTCTACAATCCGGAAGAGGTTGTATATCAGCACCCGGAATCCATTGGTCTGCCTGAGATCGTACTGGAGGGATGCTCATGAAGAAGTACGTTGCTGTTCTGGTTCTCACCGCAATTTTGGCTCATGTCGTGGTTGTTGCCCTTATTCCGCAACTCATAATGTCCGCCTACTTTGCGAAGGTGGAGTCGGCAGGTTTTGAGGTTAACAAGATTTATCACAACCCTCCGATAAACGCGAGCTTCAGAAATGTTGTTCTTCCGTGCCCAGACTTTCTATTCTCCTACTGCTTTTACGATCTATCCAAAGGGAATGTTCTTGTGAAAGCTGAGGTTCCCGAGGGCACATACTGGTCTATATCCTTCTACGATTCGGCAACGAACAACTTTTTCACCCTTAATGACAGAGATGTTGGGAAGGAGGCAAGAATTCTGTTGGTGAAGGAAGTGGATGGGATGAAGGAGATGGATGCAACGGTGGTGAAAGCAAAGAGCGAGAAGGGACTTATACTCTTCCGCATTTTCATTCCCGACGAGAGTGTCATACCATACCTCGATAAAGTCAGGCGAAATTCATCCTGTCAGGTCTTGTCGGGCACTTAACCAAAACATATTTATTTGATTAGAGGTCAAATTAATTTTATGATTACCGGAGCGTGGATTGTGAGTTTGAAAATTCTGAAAGAGGTTTCATCGGAGGAGGTTGAGGAGTTTGAAGGGCCTGAGAGTGGGTGAAGAGTTGTTGATATAGAAATTTGATTCCGAGACTGCAGGAGAAAACGGATGAAGAGGTTAAAGTGTTCCACCGACACACCATTTATCTCCATTTAGATAACTCCATACTCAAAAGCTCGAAGCAGACCAGCTCGTAAACCTTGTTTTTTAAATTATTAACGTTAGTTCAAAGAAAAGTAAGTTTTAAACTCTTCTTAGCTGATGGTTGCTTCTCATTCAAATTTCCAATTGAGAAGAATTTCAAGGGCAAAACACGGTTGATCTGCTCTTGTTTGAGTAAGAAAGCTGAAATCCTCTCAACGTTTCCCAGATTTCAAAAATCTTTATCACAATTGAAGTATAAGATTTCTCTTTTTTGATAAGAGTATCTAAATTCAATGAGTTTATCCAATCCATATCTTCCTGCGCTAAGCTTTTTAATACTCAAGTTCATAAAAAATTGTATGAAATGTAATCACATAAAAATTTGCTTTAATTCCGGTTTGGGAAATTATGCGAATAAAAATTGCGTGAAATACTCGT
>JAPDIY010000029.1 GCA_029259335.1 Archaeoglobi archaeon | reverse complement strand
TTGTATCCTTTTCGAGCTTTTTGATCCTTTTATCGAGTTCTTCTGGTGGTAGATGCTTCACCACTTCGTAGACTTGTTTTCTGCCCATATATTTGGTTGTTATTTTTAGTATAAATAGTTTTGCTCAGGACAATAATTCTGATTAGTTTTGTTCTCATAAGCACTTAAGACCGAAAATCAAAAAGTTTATTAATTGATGTGAAAACTTTTCCAAAAAATAATACGGGGTGAGACCTTGCACATACCTGACGGATATCTGGACTTGCCAATAGCAGGAATATTCTACGTGCTGTCCTTGGCAGTCCTTGGATACTCCATCTACAAGTTAAAGGATGAGAAACTCACGCCACTTTTCGGGATTGTTGCAGCAGCAATATTCGCTGCACAGATGCTGAACTGGCCAATTCCTGGTGGAACGTCAGCTCACTTCGTTGGAGGAGCCCTTGCAGGGATTCTGCTTGGTCCATACGCTGGTAGCCTCGCTATGGCTGTGGTTCTTACCATACAGTGTCTGGTATTTGCCGATGGTGGCATAACGGCACTTGGAGCGAACGTATGGAACATGGCTATTGTGAACGTGTTCATAGGTTATTATGCGTACAGGGCGTTGGAAAAATTCGGCAAGAGTGTAGCTTCGTTCGTAGCAGGGTGGATTGGGATAACCATTGCTGCCATCTTTGCTGGAATTGAAATAGGGCTATCAACATCCTTTGGATATGGACTGAGTGTTACAGTGCCCGTCATGGGTTTGTGGCATGGAATGTTGGGCATAGTCGAGGGCACAATTACAGCGGGAGTTGTGAGCTACATCGCATCCTCTCGCCCGGACGTGCTGGAAGAAAAAGTCACTCCGGGAAAAGCAGCTATAGCAGTCATTGCCGCGATGATCGTTGTATCTCCACTCTTTGCCTACGCAGCAGAGCTTGTTGGATACTCTGAACCGCTGGAAAACGCTGCAGAAATGCTGGGATTAACAGAAAACCCAATTTACGAAGGTCTGCTACCCGACTATACTGTGCCGGGCATCGATCCATATGCTGGAACTCTGATAGCGGGAGTAGTCGGGACAGTAATAGTTTTAGCTCTCGGATACTTGATGGCACGATATGCACGAACTACTTGAGAGAACAATCAAGGAGGCCTCAGACTATTTTCAAAATTTTTTGATCCACGAATATTCCAAAAAAAGCGTTTTGCACAAAATTGACGGGCGAATTAAGCTAGTTTCTACAGTTGTGTTCGTAATTCTTGCTGTTTCAACCTTCAATCTGAACAAAGTAATCATGGTTTTACTTTTTCTTTTCGTTATCTCCGCCATTACCGGTTTGAGCTTGAAGAAGATATTTGAAAGAATCTGGCTCTTCACTCTCTTCTCCTACATCGTGGTTTTACCTCTCTCAATTTACAACCCGCTTTACGGGATAACATTCACTCTGAGGGTTGCAGCATCGCTGATTGCGATACAGATACTGATCATGACAACAAGCTTTGCCGAAATCTGTTCAGCCCTACGATCTTTCAAAATCCCAAAAACCTTCGTCTCGGCCCTGTGGATTGCCTACAGATATGCTATCCTGATGTTCAGAGAACTTTTTGCAATTCTTCTGGCCAGAGAAAGCAGAAGAGTTGCCAAAGGGAGCCATATGGATGTCTGGAGGAAAGGTGGAGAAGCGGTAGGATTGTTTTTCCTAAGGAGCTTTGAAAGGGCGGAAAGGGTGCAGCTTGCCATTGAGGCAAGAGGTGGGAACGTTGTTGAGTACAGAGGAAAAATTAAAAAGCTGGATTTGATTTACTCAACGATCGTTATCTTTACAGCTTTCTGGTGGGTGATAATCTGAGGATAATAGAGGCTGAGAACGTCAGCTACAGATATCCAGATGGCAGTACTGGTGTGAGGGAAATAAATCTAACAATCTCCAGTGGAGACAGAGTAGGTCTTATAGGGGCGAACGGAAGTGGAAAATCAACACTAATACTGCTTCTTGCGGGATTGGTCAAACCGACGGAGGGTAAAGTGAAAATTTTCGGCAAGGAGCCAGATAAGAAAAACATTGAGGAGATAAGGAGGCGGATCGGAGTTGTTTTCCAGAACCCAGACGATTTTCTTTTCAATCCAACGGTAAGGGATGAACTGCTTTACGTTCCGAGACAGCTCGAGTGGGAAGAGGAAAGACTTGAGAAGGTACTACGGAACTACGCGGAGATGTTCAGAATAGAGCAAATAATTGACAAACCACCCTTCAGGCTGAGCGGAGGGGAGAAAAAGAAGGTCGAGATAGCGAGCGTTCTGATTTACCAGCCGGAGGTTCTGCTTCTCGATGAGCCGACGGCGTATGTTGACGGAAAAACGAGGAGACAGATCATGGAGATTCTTACCAGCTTCGACGGAACGATAGTCGTTGCAACCCACGAACTCAATGTAGCAGAGAAGCTAGTAGATAAAGTCATCCTTCTGAATCTTGATCACAGAATTGAGGCTGTGGGGGGAAAAGAAATACTTCATGATACTGAGTTGCTTGAGAAGGCGGGAGTTCTCTAATCCTTTGTCGTTATCGTTGCCCCACCGTCCTCAACGATGAGCGTGTGCTCCCACTGGCTCACGAGTCCCCCAGACACCTCCGTAAGGACAGGGTAGGCTCTGAAAACACCTTCTCTCACGAGCTTGGAGATTATTATTTCTGGAGCCTTACTCAACCAGCGTTTTGCGAATGGAAGGGTTCTGTATTTTTCCTGAACCTCCTTTATTATCTCTCTTGCCATTTTCATCCTTACTGGCTTTGGTTTGAGGAGGCTGTATATCTCGCACTCTCCTCTCTCCACAACTCTGCCAGCACCATCTGTGGCGAAGGGCTCTATAGCTATCACCATCCCCTCCTCAAGCTTTGCACCCCTCTCGGTTGCATAATTGAAAATACTTGGCGGAGCGTGGGTTAGGTATGGTAAAAGTCCATGCCCGGTTAGATTCACTATGGGTTTAAACCCGTAACCTCTGATCGCTTCTTCTATCGCCTTTCCAATTTCTGAGATGCTGACACCGGCCTTAACAACGTCTATTGCTGCATACAACGCATCTTTTGCCGCCTTAACGAGCTCAGAATTATCTCCGAGATCAACTGTCACAGCCATATCCGCAATGTAGCCGTCAATGTGTGCCCCAACATCCAGCTTTACGACATCTCCTTCCTTGAATACCCTGTCATCGTCCTTCTTAGGCGTAAAATGCGCTGCATCGCTGTTTATTGAGATGTTGCACGGAAATGCTGGCTTAGCGCCAAGCTCAACAATCCTGTTCTCCACAAATTCTGCAACTTCTATCAGCTTTACTCCCGGTGCTATTTTTTCTGCTGCCTCACTAACCGCCTTTCTCAGTATCTCCCCCGCTTTCAGCAATTTTTCTCTAACATCTTCATCCATCACTGATTAAAAATAAAAGGATATATTTGAAAGTTTCCTAAAAGATCTCAGCCTCCTCGTAAACCACGATTCCGCTATCAGTGATCATGTAGGGTTTCGGCTTTCTCGAATGCTTAACTCTCCTCATCTTCACAACTTCAAGACCGAGAGTTGGCTCATCAAGCTCGCTTTTCCTTATCACTTTCAGACTTATCAACCCGTCACAAACGTATTCGAGTATCCCGTACTTCGAGGCTGTAGGGTGATACTTATCTGCCTCACTCGTTATGATCGCGGTAATTCCGGCGTTTTTCAAGATCTTTCTGAATGTTGCAAGCATCTGATACCTGCCCGCATCATCAAAAAGGGTTTCGAGAACACTTATTGAGTCAATAAGCATTCTCTTTGCTCCAATACTACCTATCACATCGGGTAAGTCACTTTCAAGTTTTTCAAGGCTCTTTCTGACTTCCGCAGCCTCAAGTCTCACAATCTGCAGCTTATCTCCAAAGCTTTCCAGATCCATCCCTACACTCTTCGCATTGTCAATAATGCTCTGCTCATCCTCGTCAAAGCTTATTATCAGGCAGTTTCCCCCACTCCTCAAGCCCTCATATATGAAATGCAGGCCGAGAGTGGTTTTTCCGGTACCATAACTGCCAACAACTGCAACAAGATGTCCTTCAGGTATTCCTCCCCCAAGCAGTGCATCAAGCCCTTCAATTCCGGTTTTTAACACCCAACCACCTCACAATACCCTCATAACTCTCGAAATTGTGAATCCCAGCGATGGATCAATTCTGACATTGTACTTCAGTATTCTCTCCTTCTCAATCAGGGGCAGAATCCCCAGAAACTTTCTGAAATACATCCACCTCGTAATTGAATCCTTCTCCGCTACCCATTCAAAAACGATGACTCCATCGGCCTGATCAAGCAACTCCTCCTCTCTTCCCCCCTCAAAGATGCTTGATGTCAGAAGCATGGTTAGGAGTACCTCCTTCTTCACGCAAAGAACCCTCAGACCTTTTAGAATGTCAATGAGGTTTTCCCATCCGAACTTCATCTCCGCTATCCTTGCAAGGTCGGTCAATGAGTCGATAAAAACATAGCTTTCCGGCTGCAGCTCATCAAAGAACTCGACAAGCTTATTGAAGACATTCTTTTCCGTTTTCAGCAGTTCGACACCCAGTTTTTTATCTGAAATCCATTTCAGCGGAACAAGCGTGTCTTTGAAGTAGAAATCCGCAAAACTGGTGATTTCAAACTCTATATTTTCTATTTTCCGCTCAGGAAAGGCGAGTTTAATCTCCCTCTCAACAACATCTTTCGGTTTGGAGATGGCCAGATAACTGATTTTAAATTTTCCAGAGTTGTTGAGCATAGACGTTAGGGCAAATTCCTTCCCGCCTGCTCCCGCAGATTCGTAAAGGATAACCATGCCAGGATGAATACCATCAATCTGCTTGTCAAGAAATTCAATGCCTGTGGGAAACTTCATCATTCCACCTCTATCACTTCATCACACATCAGAGATATCTGGGAGTAGTAACTCTCATTCATCTCCTTCTCAAGGGTGAATATTGTTCCAACAAATCCTCTGAGCCTCATCTTGCCCGTTAGATGCCTCAGAAACTTTATCAGTGTTTCGAAGGATTTGTATAGGGAAATTGTCGAGAGAGAGTCGAGATATATAAATCTGTTTTCTGCCGTAACAAGATCCATCGCCCTCTCTATCGTCACCTGAAGCTGAACTGGGTCGGGAGAGGTTAGGTAGAAACACCTGTCTTCGTCAACAGGTTCTCCGCCAAGCTGCAATGTGATGCAGTCAATGAAAATTATTTTGGATAAGTCCGCCCCCTCCTTTGTAAGCATCTTTTTCAGGCTGAAGTATGGTCTGTTGAGCGTTACAAATATTCCCTCGGCGATAGTTGTGAAGTGCTTGATGATTTCAAGGCTTACCTTGACGTATTTTTTAGAGTCAACCTTAACCAGTATTATCTCCGCTCCCCTATCTATTGCTTCCTGTATAGACTCAACCACTCCTGTATTCGTAGTCATAGCTCTTTTTAATGTAGTAACCATCCTTAATAACAATTCCCTCGTCCGTTATGTCGTAGGGTATCCAGAACAGCGGATGGGAGGTTCTGTACTTCTTAATTATCCTCATTGCCCTCGCATACCCTTCAGGAACTCGCAATAGGTCGAGGAAGATCACGCAATCCACAATGTTCTTCGTGTCACTCCACTCACCCACCATGGGTGCCTCTTCAACCCAAAGAGATGTTATCTCATACTCATAGGATAGATCAGCCATTATTCTGATGGCTCTTCTGTAAAGAACTGGATCTGCAAGGGTTTTCTCCAAATCCGTACAGGAGTCGAAGACGACTCGGTCTATCTCTTCCTCACTTATCCCAAATGTAGCTCTCAGTCCGTTGACTATCTTCTCCTTTGTGATTGGCAGTATGAACTTCGGATCAACCCTTATAAACCTCCAATGAATTTTATCGTAAACGTCCTGCATGAAGGGAAATCTCTTGAGGTATGTTTCGCAGTTCTTCCTGTTCATCGTTGTTGAAAGATAAACGACTGTCTCTCCGTTCCTGACACCTTCAGCAGCCCAGTGTGCAGCAAGAATCGTTTTGCCTATGCCACTCCTTCCTATTACAAGGTTCTCCGTATATCTATCAAGTCCCCCACCAAGATACTCATCCAGCTTGGAGATTCCGAATTTCGCGTAACTTCCAAACTTGTAATCTCTCGTCATAATATTAAACAAGCATAAAGATACTTAAATGTAACTTGCAATCATGCAATTCGAAGACATTTAATACTACCTGCCCTACTTAATTCATGCCTGCTGTGGTTGATAAATCTCTGTGTGATGGTTGTGGGACATGCGTTGATGAATGTCCTGTGGGTGCAATAGAGCTTAACGACTACGCTCATGTGGACTACGAAATATGCACGGAATGCGGAGCCTGTGTTGATGTGTGCCCTAACGAGGCGATAAGCCTTGACTGAGGTCGTTGGTTTCGGCGCTCTTAACCTTGACAAGATTTACTCGGTGGACAAAATTCCAAGAGCTGACGAAGAAGGATTTGTGAAGGATGTAAAGCTCTATCCAGGAGGGAGTGCTGCGAACACCATCGTTGGACTCGCGAGACTGAATATCAAAACAGCCTACATCGGGAAGGTTGGAAGTGATGAGGAGGCGAGAATTCTGCTTGCGGATTTCGAGAGGGAGGGTGTTGAAACCACTCTGATAGTAAGGGCTGAGGGTAGAAGCGGCAATGCAATGATATTCGTCGACGAAAAGGGGAATAGGGCAATTCTCGTTGATCCAGGTGTGAACGATACGCTGAGATACGATGAGATTGATATAGAAGGGGCAAGGAAGTACAGGCTTGTCCATCTCACATCCTTCATATGCAAAAACGGTCTTGATTCACTGGAATCGCAGAAAAAGATCGTTGAGGAATTTGAATACGTGAGCTTCGACCCGGGAATGCCGTATGCAGAAAGAGGCTTGGAGGACATGAAAAAGATCATCGAAAACACGACCATATTTCTGCCGAGCAGGCAGGAGATAGAGATTCTTTTTGGTATGAACTACAGAGAGGCTGCTGAGGAGTGTCTGCAGATGGGTGTTGAAGTTGTTGCGGTAAAGCTTGGCTCTGGGGGTTGCTGGATAAGGAACAGAGATAGGGAAGTGAGGGTTAAACCCCTCACTGTGAGAGTGGTTGATACCACCGGAGCTGGAGATGCATTCAATGCAGGTTTCATATATGGATTTCTAAAGGAAAAAGATCTGGAAGAGTGTGGTAAGTTCGGCAATCTTGTAGCATCACACTGCATTCAGAGATTTGGAGCGAGAGATGGGTTGCCAAGACTTTCTGAGCTTTCTCTGTAGGTTCACTCCCACGCTGAGTGCGAGACTGTGTAAACAGAGATACTAAAAAAATGGAAAGGCTTGATGCCGAGATCGTCTCCTCCTTATCATCCACCATGGCGTGACCGCCAATCTTTATCACCATTGTGGTGCCGTGAAAATCCTTTATGTATGGAAGAGCTTCTATCAGCAGTTCCACGTTCTCCATGTCCCCAGAATTCAGGTTGGGGTACTTAAGGATTATCAGATTGCATGGCTAAGCATTGAGATGCGGGTCCACCCATTCAAAAAATCAAACCAAAAAGCGGACCAGACAGGCAATGTCGCATATTCCTACACAGCCTTTCGGCTTAGCTACCTGACAGGCGTAAATCAACGTAACCATCCTTATCAGGGCTGTAAGGCATTTCTGGCATATATGTCACGAACTTTGTGAAAGAATTTTAGTAGGATTATGATGTTAAATTATAGTTATTCTACCAACTCCTGCACTATTCCAATACATTCACCAAATTTCTCAAGCCAATTGCAAGAAGTTTTTCTCTTGCTTCTGCATCTTTTTCTTTCTCGTAAAGTTCAAGCAGTTCTTCATAGGTAACGTGTTGTATCAGAACAACTTTCCTTGGCATTATTGGATTTTGGATAGTTAATATATATTATTTTCGTAGTGTATAAGATGCTTGTAGAGTAACTCTATTATGACTCACTGGAACCGACCCGAAATGGTTGAGAGAGGATTTCAAGTTTGAGTTTCCATACAAGGAGGGGTTAAAGAAGGTGAGAGATGTACTCGAAACCGACTACGATCCAGCTGTTTTGTGGGTATGGGGAACAATGCAGGCAAGAGCGGTTATCGAGATTCTGAAATCCTGTGAGAGGGGGTTTGGTAAGAAAGAGCAAAAAGTTGTGTACGATGCCTTAAGAAAAGTGGAGAGAGAAGTTGTTGAGCAGATGATTTCTGAAACAAGCTTTGAAGGTTATAGCGAAGCTGAGATCATGAGCTTTTTTGCAACTCTTGTTAACACTGAGTAGCTTATGCATCATTAGAGAAGCCTTGGACCGGGAGCGATGAGAGATTTGGATTCGATATTCTATGGTGCCCTCACCAAGATATCTACAGTGCATTCGATTGTAGGGTACAGAGATACTTTGTTCAAGGCATGCTTGAGGCGTTAAGAGAGAAATATGAAGGCGGAAATGGGGAAAAAGTTGAATTTTCAGTTAAAATTCGAAACGACAATTCCCGCGGGGCTGAGGTGTGCAGATTCGTTATCTGGAAATCCGAAGGTGAAGACGAATGGGAAAAATACACTGAGTACATCAACAGACGAGTTCTGGAAGCCGCGAAAAAATAGTTATTGTTTCCCTTTTTCATATCTTTTGATGAGTTCAGATTTCTGAACTTTTCCAACTGGTGTTAATGGTAAGCTGTCTGTGAATATGAACTCCTTGGGAATCTTGTAGTCCGCAATGTACCTCGAGCAGAATTTCTTCAATTCCATCTCGTCAACCTCACCCTTTGGGACCACGTAAGCTACTCCCTTTTCACCGTAGAAATCGTCTTTAACCCCTATAACGGCAACCATGGCAACTTTTGGATGGGAGAGTAGTATATTCTCGACTTCAGCCGGATAGATATTGTAACCCGCTTGCACAAACATCTCCTTCTTCCTGCCCATGAAGTACACCAAATCCCCCCTTCTGTAACCCATGTCGCCTGTAAGCAGCCAACCATCTCTGAATGTTTCGGCAGTTTCCTTTTCAAGACCTATATAGCCGTTACAAACACAGTCGCCCCTCACAGCTATTTCTCCCACCTCCCCCTCTGGCAACGGATTTCCCTCGTCGTCAACGATTTGAACTTCGTACTCGTCAATAGGAACTCCAAGTACTGGCATGCCTTTCTCGTCAAATAGCTCATCTACATCATCAACAAGCGGGGACAGGAGACATGCGCCCGATGATTCCGACAAGCCGTAGAGGTGCATGATCTTGGCGTCCTTGAAGTTCTCCCTAATCTTAACAACAAGTTCCTTTAGCGGAGCGGAACCGCCAACGATGACTAGTCTTACTGACGAGACGTCGTAATTATCGAAATTTGCACCGAAAAACATGTGATACATCGTCGGTACACCGCCTAAAACCGTAACTCTGTATTTTTCAACCGCACCAAGTACTTTTTCCGGGTCAAAGTAAGGGATCAGAATGATAGAACCTTTGGCTGTCATTGCTGTCAGAAGAGAGCATGTCAATCCACCAACATGATTTAGTGGGAGATGTGACGAGATTTTATCCGATTCGTTGGCATTGGTGTGCTCTCTTTGAGCATTTGCCGAGGAAAGGACACTTTTATGGGTTATGTTGGCTCCTTTCGGCCTACCAGTAGTTCCCGAGGTGTATATTATCACGGAAGTATCATTTTCGGACACTTTGCTCTTCGCCTCTTCTATTGCCTCTTCGTCCACCTTACCTTGAAGTTCTCTGAAGGTCATCTCTCCCTCATCCAGATAGATTATGTACTTAACCGACGGAATGTTCGCTTTTTCGAAGAAATCTGCGTAACTGAATCCTGCAAATTCTGATGGACATATCACTGCTTTTGCCTCTGAATTATTTAACATGTAGTCCAACTCTGCTTCCCTGTATCTCACATTTAGGGCAACTACGCCAATGCCGATTTTATTGGCTGCAAAATACGTGTAAACCCATTCCGGTTGATTCAAAGCGATGATAGCTATCCTATCGCCATGATTTAAACCAAGTTCAAGGAAACCTGTTGCAACTTCATCTACTTTCCTGCAAAATTCGCTGTATGTCATCTCCTTGCCCTCATATATCCAAAATCTACTTTCTAACTCGGAAAGTTCATCCAGCAGAGCCGGGATCGTGTTCAAGTTTTCCATGGCTAATCATTTCATATGAGCATTCATAAATATTTTATCAACACAAATTGGTTTTTAATGCTCAAAAGCGCTTATGTTCTTAAATACTTTATAGCTTTTAGTTTGGCTAGCTGCAATGACATTACAAGAGCTTTATGTAAGAAGAAAAAGAATATGATTTCAAGGTTTCAAGCGTGCAATACAAGAGGACATATAATAAAAACTTCTTATCACCCGTAATCATATCAGAAAGTTCAAATCACCTATACCGTTGGAAAAAGTAATGATTTAGCCATTTGTTTTGAGTATGGAGTTGTCTGAACGGATATTAAATTGGTATGCTGATAGATCACCATAAATTATATCGATTTGCTCATGAGTATTTAAAAGTATGATTTCGGAGATTGGAGAAGCTTTTGCAGTTAGATTTCGCAGATGGCTACCGAACCCTTTTACGCTTGCAGTAATCCTCACTGCTATTGCGTTCGTCATTGCTTGGGGAGTAACAGGAAGTTCTGTAGCCAATATACTTGACGCTTGGTACAAAGGTTTTTGGATGATGCTTGAGTTTACGATGCAAATGACACTCATTGTCGTGTTGGCTTATGCCATTGGTCTTTCCAAACCTGCAGAGGGGGCATTCAACAGGATGGCATCAGTTGTCAGAACTCCGAGAGGTGTATATTTTACTGCAACACTAGTCGGTTTGATTTTGGTATATATAAACTGGGGGCTGTTGATACTGGTAGGAGTTTTTGCTTATGAACTGGCAAGGAGGGTAAAGGGTGTTGACTACAGAGTTTTGTGCGCAGGAGTATATGGTTCCTCTCTAGTATGGCATGGGGGTCTTTCCGCATCAGCGCCGTTGATGATGAACACTCCTTCATCTATTGCCACATGGGTTGAAAAAGGACTTATCGAGGGTGTTGTGCCCGTAACAGAAACCATATTCTCAACTCTGAATATCGTTTCTACGATCGTGATCTCTCTGATTGTGATAGTGTATGTGCTTGTTGTGGCACCAAGAAAAGTTGACGAACGATGGGATCTCGCATTGGTTATGGAAAAGACCAAAGTTGAAGTGAGAGAAGAGGTGGTTGAGGAGGAACTCGCACCATCGGACAGAATAGATAGAACCTGGATTCTCGCGGCATTTGTGTTTATTGTAGGCATTGTGTACATAGCATCTTATTTTTACAAAAGTGGTCTTGCTGGACTAAATTTGAACAGCGTTAATTTTGTTCTTCTTATTGTTGGAATAGCTCTCCATAAGAACCTCTGGAATTACCTTCAGAGCATAAGAACTTCAATAAATGCAGCATCGGATGTTGTCCTCCAGTTTCCATTTTACGCCGGGATAATGGGTGTTTTTATGTTTACAGGAACCGCAACGGTAATTGCCAAGTGGTTCGCAAGCTTTGCAACGCCAGAAACTTGGCCGTTCATCGTATTCCTTACAGCCTCAATTGTGAACATATTCGTTCCTTCTGGTGGAGGGGAATGGATGGTGCTTGCTCCAGCGATATTGCCTGCGACAAAAATGCTTGGAGTAGAGTATGGTAGAGTAATAATGGCCTATGCATACGGAGATGCGTGCACAAACATGATTCAACCATTTTGGGCAGTAATAATTCTCTCAGCCATGGCTTCAAGACTTCCAAAGGAGATGAAAATAGATGCGAAAGACTTTATGGGCTACACAGCCATATTATGTGGTATAAGCTTTGTAGTATGGGCAATCCTCGTGACAATAGTACCGTAGCACCATACTTGTTTCTATTTTTTATGACAGCTCGAAATGCTGGAAACTGCCAGATGCCCCAATCAACCTTGCTAAAACGTTTAACAGCGGGATGGCTTTCGAGGTCCTCGAAAACATGCTCCACGCCATAGAGATAGTGGATGGCATGAGCAGAATGGATGGTGTCGGGATATACAAGGGAGCTTAAAGACAGGAGGGATAAGTGGGAGACCAACATCGTGATGGAGAAGTGGGGTGAGAGCTACGTAGATCCGGTGAAGATAAGGCAGAATCCTGACGGCTACATCCTGTGCTTCTCATTCTACGACATGAGGCACCTGCTGGATATCAAGCCCGAAGGCGGAGCTTACGTTTACTCTTCAAGTGAGGCACATAGCGAGGAACAGGAGTTCGACTTTCTCAGACTTTACAAATGGCTTGAAACCTTCAATTTCAGAGTTTACGGCTTCGAGATGGTTTTTGGAGGTGAAAGGCCAGAGCCTAGGTTCGTGAAGGGCTACCACGCCTCGGGACATGCATCGAAAGACGATCTGAGATGGATTATTGAGCAGATCGACCCCGACAAAATCATCCCGGTCCACACCGAGAATCCTGAGTGGTTTGCAGAGAACTTTGATGGTGTGGTTTTGCTCAAAAATTGGGATAGTGTAGAGGTAAGCTGACCCTACGTAGAGCTCAATTCCGGCACAGTTCAACTGAGTCAAATTTTGTTATGACTTCAAAGCCTCAAGTACAACCTCGGATATATCTCTAACATCCAGTTCGAGCCCCTCATCGCTTACAGCATTATCAAGCATCATCAGGCAAACTGGACAGGACGTAACAAGAATTTCAGCAGTCTCAGCAGCCTCCCTAACCCTCATCCTCGCAGGGCTATCTCTACCACCAAGGTAATCGGTGTAGAAGTTTCCACTCCCTCCCCCACAGCAGAAAGCATTTTTGCGGTTTCTCGGCATTTCGTAAAGGCTCCCAATTCTCGACAGCAGTTTTCTGGGTTCCTTGTAAACGCCATTCCACCTTCCGAGGAAGCAGGGATCATGGTAGGTCAGCCTCCCTTCAACCCTCCCCACCTTCAGTTCACTGCTTTTCACAAGATTCCAGAGGAGCTGGGTGTGGTGAACCGCATCCATCCCATAGTAATTCTTGAAGGCGTTGAATGCGTGTGGGTCTGGGGTTAAAACTTTCTTCACACCCCTCTCCTCAAATCTTCTCCGATTCTGCTCCATAAGCTGCTCGAACAGGCCAAATTCACCCATGACCATTGCCTCATTCCCTTCACAAATTTCATCGCTGAAAACACCGTAATCCACACCCGCAGCATCGAGCAGCTCCAGCAGAGCCTTCAAAGATCTCTTTGCCCTGTCGTCGTAAGCAGCTACACAGCCTGCATGCAGCAGAAACTCATTGTTGGCGTAATCCCTTCCAACCCACTCAAGCCTTCTGGCAGCGTAGCCCCAGGGATTGCCAAACTTTGCGAGATTGCTGAAGAACTCCCCAACCTTCTTCGGAACCTGTCCCCTCTCAACCATGTCGCTTCTTGCAGCGATGAAGACATCCACGAGCTGTTCGTTGAATTTGAAAACGCAGTGCTCAACGCAGTTTCTGCATGTGGAGCAGGAGTACATTATCTCCCCGAGGTGCTCGCTCCACTCCAGCTCCTCGTTCATCCACGCTCTTATCAGCCACATCCTCCCGCCGGAGAAGTAGGTTTCAAAGCGGTATTTGGCATACGACGGACAGTTGATCTCCGAGTAGTCTGACGGGAATTTGCAGTATCCGCATCTGAAGCAGCGGTGAACGATTTCAGCGTAATTGACCTTCTCCATCATCATTCCACCTCCCAGTTTCCGGGGTTCATTATGCCATTGGGATCCAGCATCTCGATCACCCTCTTTATCAGCCTCCTCGCCCCCTCGTCCATACTTTCCAGTATGAGCTGCTGCGCCGGAACCTCGGCCTTCCAGGGAATTCCACCCATTTCCAGTACAGCCTTGTTTGTCTCATGCAGAGCCTTTCTGGCCCTCTCAACATCCTCCTCGTCCGCCCTGTTGAAGGGGTAGGCGTAGGCAAACATCATGCAGTGCGATCTGCCGATGATGCGTATGCTGAAGGCCCAGTCAACCCCCAGCCTCTCCACGATCTCCAGACCTTTCTGATAGGCAACATCGAACAGATCAACCGGCAGAATTGCCCCAACGTACTCGAATCCCCCGCCCTTTCTCACGTCTGCAAACCTCACAAGCTGGGACATCGGCTCTTGAAGGAACATCGCCTTCATTCCGGGTGTGAGGTAAAGAAATCCTCCCTCCTTCTGCTTTATGTAGTCCATCAGGGCATTGCGAATGATCTTCTCCTTGAATTCAAGCTCCTCCTCGCTGTCCGCTGTTACATATATCGTCGTGTGCTGAAATCCCTCGGCCCACTCTGGCTTTGGCTGCGCCCACACCGTAATATCCTCCGCCATCTCGGTATGGGCGACCCTCCATATTACATCGCTCACATAGGAGGGATTCTCGGTTACGAAGATCATAACATCCCTGTAGCGGTGCTTCGGGAACAGCTTGATGCCCAGCTTCGTAACAATTCCCGTCCTGCCGAACCAGCCGATGAAGAGTCCTGCTAAGTCGGGCAGGGGGGAGCGGGAAAACCAGTAGGGGGAGACGCTGCACGAACCAACCCTGCATACCTCCCCTGTTGGCAGGACAACCTCCATTCCGTTAACCATCTCTGAATGAAAGCCGTATATCTGGGACAACCTACCAGATCCGTGAATGAGGGCGTTGGCGGTAACACTTGCAATTGGAGGGGCATCTGGAGTTGAAATGCGGAGGGAAGGATACCTTTTGTCGAGGTAGGCCTTGAGCTTGCCCTCGCTCACCCCTGCCTCGATCACAGCGTACCTCGCCCTCTCATTTACCTCGATTATCCTGTCCATCCTCTTCATGTCAACAACTATCCCGCCCTTAAGGGGTCTGACCAAACCGCTCAGCGATAACGCTCCTCCCATCGGCACAACCGGAACCTTATGCTTGTTTGCCAGAAGAACGATTTTCTGCACCTCTTCAGTCGTTTTCGGCATCACAACGTAATCCGGCTTAACTGGCGGCATTGTTCCTGGGTCGGAGGAGTAAATGTACAGCTCCTCTGGCTCCTTTGAGACGTTCTCCTCGCCAACAATTGCCTTAAGCTCCTCGTACATCTCAACCACGCCCCGGAATCTTTGGCATCTCACCAACTGCAAGCCTGCACAGATCGCTGACGAGAATTGGCATCAGTCCAGCCTTTGCAGTTCTTTCTGCCAGTGCAACGTAGCACATGGGGCAGTTGAAAACTGCAAACCTCGCTCCAGATTTTACCATGTCCTCCACGTTCTTCTTCTGCACCTCCTCTGCCAGCTCATATTCACCCCACATCTGAAAAACAGCACCGCAGCAGATTCCGTTCTCCCTGTCGTACTCTCTCTCAGCCCTCTCAACGCCGATGAGCTCGAAGACTTTGTCAAGCATCCTGTCCGTTTCGGGGCTGAGCCTGTTGGAGCAGTTCCTCTGATAGGCAACCTTAACGTTCAGCTTCCTTATCCTGTCCTCGTTCTCCTTCAGCCAGTTGTACAGGTACTCGTAGAGGTGGACGGTTTTGAAGGGCACATCTATGCCGTAGGCCCTGGCATAGGAGTTGAAGAAGCCGTAGCACTCGTCGTGGAAGCAGACGAGCTCATCCACACCGTACTTCCTTATATTCTCTATTGTTTGTCTCGCCCTTTCCTTTATAACCGACATGTTGGCGAAGTGCAGATAGACGAGGTTGCAGAAGACCTGTCTGCCCATTATAACCGGCAGACCCTCAAAGAGCTTGCTCTTCACATTGTCCTTCAGATCGGGGAAAAGACAGAGGGAGAGAGCTTTGCTGCCAACCTCTCTTATTGCAGCCAGGTCCTTTTCCTTTGCCGCATACATTTTAACAAGCTGCTTGGAGATCGGCTTCGGGGCGAGGTTTATTCCGTACTGCTCCTGAAGCTCCACTATGCGGTAGAAGGGGTGGTTGTCGTAGGGGCAGTACTCCTCGCAGGCGTAGCAGGTCTTGCACTCCTCAAGAACCCTGCTGTACTCTCCCTTCGCGATCTTTATCCTCTCCTCCCTCGCCGACTCGAAATCATAATTCAGATACTGACACTTCACCAAACAGGCATAGCTATCACAGGCGATACACCTGTCCGGATCAAACCTCAACTCCATTCCATCACCTCCCAAAACTCAATCCCATTTCCTCATAATACTCCTCAATCATCCTCTCAACATCCTCTCTGCTCAGCGGTTTGCCTGTAACATAATCCCTGAACCCGTCTTCGAACCAGTCCTCTGGCGGGATATCCTCTGCAGTTTTCAGATTTGCAAGCTTTAACATTCTCCATACCCCCTTAGCCCTCATCATAAGCTCCTTCCTACTAACATTAATGCCAGTAACAGCAGAATAAAGCTCAGCACAGAGTTCGGCGCTGTAGAACCTGTTTATCTGCGCCCTGGCACATATACCAAGTGATGCGAGGATGGTAAACCATATGTGAGAATAGCAGAGGAGCTTTCCGATTCTTATGCCGTCGCTTAAAATCTCATCAATCTTGGCATCATCCAGCCCCATTCTTCTCAGATGCTTTCTGAAACTCTCCACCGGTCTTTTTGCAAAGTACGTTGGCGATCCGCCAGCAGCAACATGGGGACCGCGTGGATCAACAATCTGGCCCAGCTCCATCGTGCCAAAGAGGTTCCACACCAACGGGCCTCTTGGGGTTACATAGGCCCTCATCCCCTTAACAACACTTTTAGCCTTCACCCCACTTCTCATTTCCAGCTCAGCAAATCCCCTCGCGAGAAGATTGCCCGCTCCCTGTCTGAAGGTTATCATCCTTGCCCAGTGGAGCATGGAGTTCAGAGATGTGAAATCTACTTCCTCGTCCAGTTCCAGCTTTCCCTGCCTATCCAGCTCCCTTGCAAACTCCAGCAAGCCATAGAACTCGAACATATCCAGTCCATAATCGTCCAGCGCTGCTGTCAGCTTTACCGCCTTCCTGTAATCTCCCATGCCCATCACCACAGGGGTTAGCAGATTGAGGGCTGAAGTTGAGTACACCTCTCCACCAACATCAATGACATCCTTGTCCCCTACAGGACAGGAAACGCAGGCAACCCTCTTTTTCCTGATCTGGAGATAAACATCCTTCGGCACCAGCGGCAGGGACTTTAACAACCCAAGTTCCTGCCACTCCTTTGTGTAGGGGTAGCTTCTGATTGCATCGAGGAGCTGGCTGCAGAGTTCCTCGTACCTTTTCCTGTCTGCAATCTCCACCTCTCCCGTTCCCCTGACAAACACGGCCTTCAGATTCTTTGAGCCCATAACAGCCCCAATACCTCCTCTGCCAATTGTGCTGAGCCTGTCAACAAAGGCCATTGAAAATCTGACGAGATTTTCCCCGGCCTGCCCGATCGCAATGATTCCTCCCTCTCCGTACTCCTTCCAGATCTCCTCGCAGGTTCTGTTTATGCCCAACCCCCAGAGATCTCCAGCGTCGCAGATCTCCACGTCATCGTCTTCAATTTTGATGATAGATGGTTTTTCCGCTCTTCCCGTTATAACAGCAGCATCGTAGCCGGCAAATTTAAGATTGCAGGCAAAGGTTACTCCTCCTCCCCCACCCCATCCAACAGCACCGTTTGCAGGAAGTCTGGTGAAGGCGTAGAGCCTCGAAGCTGCAGGAACATTCGTTCCGACAAGAGGCCCTGTACCTATTATCACCGGGTTTCTCGGATCAAATACGTCTGAATTCGCAAGATCACAGGCCATCTTGGCACATATCCCAAATCCCCCGATGAACTCAGCAGCGAGTTTCGGATCCAATGTCTCCCGCCAGATTTTCCGTCTGGAGAGATCTACAAATAGAACTTTCCCGGAAAAACCGCCCAGCTTCATTTCTCCACCTCAAGCGCTCCGTAGAAGCAGTGTTCAACGCATTTACCGCAGTTGTTGCAGTCATTCGTGAACTCAATAGTGTATTCCGGCAGTTTAATTTTTATTCTCGCCGCAGAGAGGCTGAATTTCTTGGTGTAGGTGTAGGAGCAGGCGAGCATGCAGCGCATGCATCCGGTGCATTTTTCAGGATGCGAAACGATCTCCATTTTACCCTTCCGCAAATCTGTCCCTCAGCTTCTTCTTGTCCATCTTCCCCGTGCTCGTCTTCGGTATTTCATCAACAAAAACCGCCCTGTCAGGCAACCACCACTTCGGCATCAGGCCCTTCTCGACGTACTCCTTTATCAGAAACTCCTTTATGTCTTCCTCGCTCACATCCCCCTCAGCAACAACGACTGCCATCGGCCTCTCAACCCACTTTGGATCATGCACTGCAATAACGGCAACCTCCTTTACCGCCGGATGGGTGGATATGAATCCCTCCAGCCTTGCCGATGGGATCCACTCTCCACCGCTCTTTATGGCATCCTTCTCCCTGTCAACGAACATTATGCAGTAGTGCTCGTCAATCGTGCAGATGTCGTCAACATCGAACCACCCAAATCTCCATGCACGATCGGTTTTCTC
>JAPDIY010000026.1 GCA_029259335.1 Archaeoglobi archaeon | reverse complement strand
TTTACCCACTCGAATCATACATTTTTCTCTTCCTACTCTTTGTGATTTTTTCGCCACTTTATTACTCATTTGCATACTCTTTGGTAGTGCTCTGGGACTACAAGAAGCGCAGAATCACTCTTAACACAAAAACAAAAGTTCTCGTTGCTTTGGGACTTGTTTTATTCAATCCACTTAGCATCAAATACGTTCTCCTGACTGCGATTGATGTAGCGATTTTTGTGAAGCTAATCTTAGCCAGTTAATCGGTGTTGAATCGAGACTTGTTATCTTTTGGTGAGTAGGATTGATATCAGGAGTAAAGACAGAAATGGAGGTGGCTACCCAGAACTGATGGTGAAATTTGGCAGGCAGGAGGTCAAAAAGGTTTTTCGGAGGGGACAATGTTGCAGTCAGAGGGATCGGAGGGTGTTAGAAGTGAAAAGTAATAGAGAGAAATGAGTGTCATTCATGTGTTTGTAGCTTCTCTGGTCCTCAGTGAGCCCGATATTTTTCTATGGAAGAATACATACACGTGTGTTCTACTACTTCGTAACACATCTGGTAAGGATGGAGGAGAGCTCTAACAAATCCAAAGGCATTCAACTGCTGGCATAATTTGGTTTGTGATGATGCTACAAAACGACAGCAATTATTAAATAAGCTCGCTGCATGTCTGGTGTCATGGAGCTCGTAAAACTGGAAAAGGATGGCAAAGTTGCTGAAATTACCATAAGCAGACCTGAGGTTCACAATGCCATTGACATGGGGGTTGTTCGAGACCTCTCTGCAGCGCTTGATGACTGCTGGAAAGATGATGATATCAAGGTCATCGTGCTGAAGGGTACGGGAAAAAGCTTCTCGTCAGGGGCAGACCTCAAACAGTTTATGAGATTTGCCGCCGGAGAAGGAAATCCAGCTGAGTATGGTTTGAAGCTGCATTTTGACGTCATCAAGAAAATGAGGGAAATTCCAAAACCCATCATCGCGGAGGTTAAAGGATACTCAATTGGTGCTGGTGTTGGACTCGTTGCCGCATCGGATTACGCAATCGCTGCCGAGAGTGCGGTGTTTTCCTGCGGTTACATCCTGATAGGGTTGAGCCCTGATACTGGCACTTCCTTTCTGATACCGAGGGGTTGCAGTATGAAGAGGGCTTTTGAGCTGATGTCAACCGGCAGGCGGTTCTCGGCGAGAGAAGCGCTGGATTACGGCATCGTCACGGAAGTGGTACCGGATGACAGGCTTGAGGAGAGAGTGAAGGAGGTCGTTGAAATCTACCTGAACAGACCGAGAGTTGCGATCGCAAACCTGAAAAAGCTCCTTAACGTCACGCACTCCAACAAGATTGATGAGCACCTGGCTTACGAACTCAACCTCGCCATGATGGCCACGCTCACGAAGGACTTCATTGAGGGAGTTACGGCGATGCTCGAAAAAAGGGAGGCTAAGTTTGAGTGAAATTAGATTTTGATTTTGATGTCCCCATATTTTTTCACGTAGCTCACAAGCCCGCCCTCGTTGAGTATCCTGAGCATAACCTCTGGGAGGGGATTTGCTCTGATTTCAATGCCCCTCGTAACGTCAGCAATCCTGCCCTCACCAAAATCAACCTCAAGCTCGTCTCCACTCTCTATTTCCTCAGTGTCTGCGATCAGCAGTGGTAGGCCAATGTTTATTGCATTCCTGTAAAAGATTCTGGCAAATGACTTGGCTATTACAGCCGACACTCCCGCTATTTTCAAAGCGAGAGGTGCGTGCTCTCTGCTACTCCCCATCCCGAAGTTCTCTCCAGCGACAATGAAATCCCCCGGCCTGAACCTTTTCGAAAATTCAGGATCAGCATCCTCCATTATGTGTTTTGCCAGTTCAGGCATATTGCTCCTCAGATGATAGTATCTACCGGGGGTTATATGATCCGTCGAGATGTTGTCTCCAAACTTCCACGCCTTCCCCCTTACCTTCATTTCATCACCATTCTACTCCTCTTCAGGCGCCTTACAGACGAAGACTGGAACAGGAGAGCGTCTTATAATACTGTCGGAAGTACTTCCGAGTAGAAGCGATCTAACAACACTAACACCTCTTGAACCCATGAAAATCGTGGTTGCTCCAAGTTCCTCCTGTCTTCTAAGTATTACTTTGTGTGGAACTCCGGGTTGCGTGTGTGCGAAAACCTTAAGCCCCTTCTGCCTCAAACCCTCAGCAACCCTCTCGAGGTCTCCATCCTCGCATTCCGGCTCTACAACATGTAACAGGTGTATTTCAGACTCCACCCTCTTTGCAACGTATTCAGCGTACTCAAGGGCTTTATCAGCATGCTTCGAAAAGTCGTACGGCACAAGGATTTTGCTGAACAGAGCACCAGCAGGGCGATCATCCTCATTGTCGAACTTGAAAACGTAAACAGGCTTCTTTGACGCTTTTAATACACCTTCAGAAACGCTTCCAAGCAGTATTTTCTTGAAGACACTTGCTCCGCGAGAATTCATTGCAATAAAATCATAATCTTTGGAACACTGCAGTATCTCTGCCACCGGATCACCTGCGGGGAACGGCCGGATTACCTCGACTTTGATACCTCTGCCTTTAATAGCTTCTGCAATTGGCTTTACTCCCTCTTCAGCCTTCTTGCTTTCCTCCTCGATGTAGTTCTCAATGTCTATTCCCCCACTCACATCACTCAGCTTCGTTAGATTGATGACAAAAAGAATTCCAACCTCCTCAACTCCTGCGTTTTTGAGATCGTGGATGTAACTCAGAATTTTCAAGTTGCTTTCAGAAAGATCTGTTGGGAACAGCATTTTTTCAAGCATAAGAATTTTTGATGCGTTAAGTTTAAAATTGTTTCATACATTGCTATATCTGAATGTTGAGGACGTTGGTTAAAAGCGCATTGATAGTTGCGAAGGAGAACGGAATTGAAAAGATCGCCATAGTAAGTAAAACTGATTTTGACGAGGACTTTGTTGATGGCGTTGAAATAATACAGGCTCCGAAGAAATACGCAACACTCCTTGACAGCATGATCTATTATTTTGAAGATAGTGTCGAGAAAATTATCGCCGAAAAGTTCTCCCAGATGTACAGGACTAGGGAGTATATTTCAACTTACATGTACCTGAAGGGATTTGAGATAGATAAAGCTGTTGTTGTAATTGAAACGGATATTCTGAAGGGTATAACGGTTTTTGATCCTGAAAAAAGTGCGTTTATGAGGGCGATAGAGGAGTGCACCGAAAGAGTTGATCCTGAAGCTCTCAGAGCTGTTTTAACAGTCGCCCTGAACATAGCGCATAAGGGCAGAGAGGGCAGAAAAATTGGTACAGCTTTCGTTATCGGTGATGTTGAGGAAGTTTTGAGCAGATCAAGCCAGCTCGTAATAAACCCCTACGAGGGGCACAAGGAGAGCGATAGAGACATCAAGAATCCTGAGAACTGGGAAAGCATTATGGAGTTCTCGCAGATTGATGGTGTTTTTGTTGTTGATGAGGAAGGGATTATAATAGCCTGTGGACGGTACATTGAAGCCTCAGCCAAGGACCTGATTTCGAGAATTAAACGTGGTTTGGGCGGGAGACATATAGCATGTGCATCAATAACAAAGGAAACCAAGGCTGTAGCTGTAGTCGTTTCCGAAACGGGTGGGGATATTACGGTTTACAAAGATGGTGTTGAGGTCATTCACATACCTTCAATATTGTTCTGAAATCAAAAAATTTTTGTGCTGGCACACTCATGATCCAGCATGAAGGACGTTTTTATTGTGGCGTGTGGGAGGTATATGGACACCACCTACGGATGCCCGGGAGAGTGGCGCTGTCTGAAGGCTGCAGCACTTGGAGAGGGCAAATTCGAGGAGCCTGTGAGGGTCATGGCCTTCGTGAGGTGTGAGTGCCCCGGAAACACCTTAATTCCCAACATCGGCATGGCAATGAAGCTCTCCGAAATCAAACCGGAGGAGATCTATTTATCATCTTGTATGCTGAGAGATCCTGGATGCCCTTACAAGAGTGCTGAAGAGTGGGCGAAAATAATTGAGGAGAACACAGGAATACCGGTAAAGCTAGGAACCCACCAGTACAAATAATTTTATTTTTTAGCAAACTCTTGTTCCCGGCTCAACTTCCCTTTCGGGAGTTAGCAGCACAGCTTTGCCATCCTTTTCTGCGGCTAATATCATTCCTTTGCTTTCAACACCCATGAACTTTGCAGGTTTGAGGTTTACAAGAACGGCGACGAGCTTTCCTGCAAGCTCCTCGGGGCTGTAATCCTCAGCTATGCCGGACACAATCTGCCTGTGCTCGTCACCGATGTCAATAATCAGCCTGATCAGCTTTTTACTCCCCTTTATTTTTTCGGCACTGACAATTTTACCGATGCGAATATCCAGCTTCTGGAAGTCCTCTATGGTTATTTCTTCCTTTGTCTCCTGCTCTATCTCTCCCTTGAATCTCTTTTCCATTACCCTCTGCAGTTCCTCAAGCTTCTTGTCCTCGATCTTCTCGAAAGGAACCAGCGGTTTCTTCAGCTTCATTACTTCATCAACCTTTGTTGCGTCTTCCAGCTTGCAGCTTTTGATGTCCATCCCTATCGCCTCAGCCATTTTTGCCATGCTTCTCGGCATTACGGGATAGGCGAAGATTATCAGGGCTTTTGCGAGCTGGAGGCATGAAGCTACAGCTTTTCTTGCAGCCTCCTTCTCGGTTTTAATCAGTTCCCACGGTTTTGCGTTCTGGAAATAGACATTTCCGAAAGTTGCGAGCTCCATAAAGGCATCACTTGCAACCTTAAACTCCCATTCCTCAATCGCACCCTCTATCTTCTCTCTTGTCTCTCTTATCTTCCGCAAAACCTCTTCATCAATGCCATCCATCTCCAACTCGCCAAAGTTCTTCCACGCGAATAGCAGAACTCGGTATAGGAAGTTTCCAAGCGTGGCGATGACTTCATTGTTCACCTTGTCCCTGAAAACCTCCCATGAGAAGTTGAGATCTTTCTGATGGCTGGTGTAATTCACTATATAGTATCGCAGGTAATCAGAATTGAGCCCTGCCTTCAGATAGTCATCCTCAACCCACACCACGTAGCCCCTGCTCTTCGAGAAGGTTTTGCCCTCAACCTTCACCATGCCACTTGCCACAATCGCTGAAGGCAGGGCATAGTCGGCTCCTTTCAACATTGCGGGCCAGAAGATGCAGTGGTGATAGACAATATCGAGCCCAATGAAGTGGATAATCTCTCCCTCGCTGTCAATCCATATCTTTTTCCAGTCACATCCCTTGCCTTCACAGGCTTTCTCTGTGAAGCTTATGTAACCTATCGGCGCATCAACCCATACGTACACCACGAGATCCTTTTCTCCGGGGAACTTAACTCCCCACTCAAGATTTCTTGTTATACACCAATCTCTGAGGTTTTTTACCCAGTTTCTGGCGTAGTTAAGGGCGTTCTCCGTCCCTTTAAGATTGCTCAGGTACTCTTCAAGAAAATTCTTGAATTCGGTTAGCTTGAAGAAGTAATGTCTCTGGGTTCTGAAAACTGCTTTACTTCCGCAAATCTTGCATCTCGGCTCTTTAATCTCTCCCGGCTCAAGATGCCTGCCGCAACCCTGATCGCACTCATCACCTCTCGCAACAGCCCCGCAGTAGGGACAGATCCCCTCAACATACCTGTCTGGTAAAAATCTCTCGCATTTCGGGCAGTAGGCAAGCTGTATGTCTTTGGGATAGACATATCCATTCTCAATCAGTTTCCTCACGATTTCGGTTGTTCTGTGATGATGGTACTCTGCATCAGTTCTGCCATAGTAGTCGAACTCGATATCAAGTTCCGCGAAAATTTTCTTGAAGTGCTCGTGATATATATCTACAAGCTGTTTTGGCGCCAATCCTTGCTGCTCTGCATTTACCACAATTGGTGTGCCGTGGCAGTCGCTTCCACAAACAAAAATAACATCTTCTCCCAGCATCCTCAAGTATCGCACGTAAACATCAGCCGGAACGTAAGTTCTTAGATGTCCGATGTGGGCTTTACCGTTAGCGTAAGGCAGTCCGCAGGTTACAAGCTTCATGCTTTCAAGAAAAAGCTTGAGTTAAATAATTTTTTTCAGAAGAGTACAAAAGAAAAAACAAATTTTAAAAATTAGAATTCGGGCATTTCAGGTGACTCTCCACCCTTTTCCTTCTCCTTCTCAAGTCCCTTAGCAGCAATGACATCGTCGATTCTCAGAATCATCACTGCAACTTCCGTTGCCGAGCCAATTGCTTGTGTTTTAACTCTGAGCGGCTCGAAAACTCCCTTCTCTTTCATGTCAATGACCTTTCCTGTCTCAACGTCAACCCCTGCATAAACCTGTCCCTTCTCATGTGCTGCTTTTAGCTCTACTAGTACGTCAATTGGATCAATTCCAGCGTTCTCGGCCAAAGTCCTTGGGATAATCTCAAGTGCTGTGGCGAATGCCTCGACGGCGAGTTGCTCTCTCCCACCGAGAGACGGTGCCCACTCTCTGAGCTTCAGACTTACCTCAATCTCTGGAGCACCAGCACCGACCACAACCTTTCCATCTTCGACAGCACAGGCAACAACTCTAACAGCATCCTCAATGCCCCTTGCAATCTCTTCAACAACGTGCTCAGTCCCTCCTCTAACCAGTATTGTGACAGCCTTGGGGTTCTTGCACCCAGTAACAAAGACCATCTTTTCGTCACCGATCTTCTTCTCTTCTACAACCGCAGCCTCACCAAGATCCTCGCTGCTGATGTCTCTCAGGTCGGTGAGTATCTTAGCTCCAGTAGCTTTTGCAAGTTTCTCCATGTCACTCTTTTTCACTCTCCTCACTGCCAGAATTCCTGCCTTAGCGAGATAATACTGGGCCAAGTCGTCAATACCCTTCTGGCAGAACAGGACGTTTGCACCGGCGTTTGCGATCTTATCGACCATCTCTTTCAACATTGCTTCTTCCTGCTCGATGAACTTCTGGAGCTTCTCTGGGTCTGTAATTCTGATCTTTGCGTCAATCTCAGTCTCTTTAACCTCAAGTGCTGAGTCGAGGAGCAGTATCTTCGCATTTTCAACTTTCTTAGGCATTCCGGGATGTACAACTTCCTTGTCCAGAACTATCCCATCAACCAGTTCTGTGTCCTCGACACTTCCACCCTGTCTTTTCTCGATCTTTATATAGTCTGTGTTTACTTCAACACTGCCATCCTTCTCCTCTGCAATCATCTTCACCGCTTTTACAGCAATTTCTGCAAGTTTGTCAATTGCTACCTCTGCACCCTTTCCGGTCATCGCCGTTGATGCGATCTTCTTCAAAACCTCATCATTATCTTTGCTGATCGGAATTGCAATTTCACTCAGAACTTCAATTGCTTTCTCGGCAGCAAGCCTGTAACCGTTTGCAATTATTGCTGGATGAATCTCCTGATCCAGCAGCTCCTCCGCCCTCTTCAGCAATTCTCCAGCAAGAACAACTGCAGTTGTAGTGCCATCTCCCACTTCATTGTCCTGCGTCTTTGCAACCTCTATAATCATTTTGGCTGCTGGATGTTCTACATCAATCTCCTTGAGAATTGTAACTCCATCATTCGTTATAACAACATCTCCGAGGCTGTCAACAAGCATCTTGTCCATTCCTTTCGGCCCAAGAGTGCTCCTCACAGCCTCAGCAATCACACGAGCAGCCATTATGTTCATTCTCTGCGCATCCCTACCAACAGTCCTCTGAGTTCCTTCCTTAAGTATCAACACAGGCTGGCCCTGTAACGTAGCCATCCCCATCACCCCCCTTGTTTGCAGATATTGGTGGATTGGAATTTCTATATAAGACTTGCGGTAGAAAAATCTGATCACTTTAACATAAAAATATACTAATAATAACTTTTTTAAAAGTTAATGACTAGTATTTGACATACATGATTACACTCATCAATCCGAATGCAAACGTTGAGGTTGTGAAGAGGCTTGACATATCAACTCCCCCTCTCGGTTTAGGTTACCTTGCGGCGGTTCTCAGGAAAGAAGGGTTCAAAGTCAGAATAATTGACGACATGGTTGAGAATCTCAGCTTTGATGCCCTTTTAAAGAGATTGAAGAAATCAATAATGGTGGGTATAACCTCAACAACTCCCACCTTCAATTCGGCACTCAGATACGCCAGAAGGATAAAGGAAGCCTTACCAGATATTTTCGTAATTCTTGGAGGTGTGCACGTGACCTTCAGACCACTGGATGCAGTGAAAAACAGCTTCGTTGATGCCATCTGCGTTGGTGAGGGGGAAGAGACGGTTGTGGAAGTTGCGGAAAGGGTTGAAGTGGGAAAAACACTTGAGGATGTTAAGGGTGTTATTTACAGAAGTGGAAATGAAATAGTTGATAACGGACCGAGAGAGTTTATAAAAGATCTCGATTCACTCCCCTTCCCGGCATACGATCTGATGCCCCTTGAAAAGTACTCTCTGTTTGGCGAGCATCTGGAACAGTTTCCTGTAATCACTTCACGCGGATGTCCGTTTGCTTGCAGATACTGCAGTTCCTCCCTTTTTATGGGCCATCGTTTCAGAGCGAGAAGTGCTGAGAATGTTGTAGATGAGATCGAGTGGCTTGTTGGCGATTTCAACGCCAAGCACATCGCCTTCAGCGATGATACTTTTACCTTAAGCAGGCGGAGGGTCGAGGCTATCTGCAATGAGATCAAGAGGAGGGGAATTGATATTGAGTGGAGCTGCTCTTCGAGGGTTGATACGATAAATGAAGACATGCTGAAAAAGATGAAGGAGGCGGGCTGCAGTGCTATCTACTACGGCGTTGAGTCGGCAAGCGAGAAAATTTTGAATTTTTACAGAAAGAGGATAGATTTTGAGAATGTCAAAAGGGCTGTGGAGCTGACAAAGAAATATGATATTATTGTTATCTGCTCCTTCATCATTGGAGCTCCGATGGAGAAAAAAGAGGATATGAAAGCGACGCTAAAATTCGCTCTTAAGCTCAATCCTGATTATGCACAGTTCTCTATTCTAACCCCTTATCCCGGAACTGAGATATACGAGGAGGCTGAAAAGAAAGGATGGATACTAAACAGGAATTTTGATGATTACACTGCGGGAAAACCTGTGTTGAAGAACTTCTTCATGTCTCCTCAGGAAATTTTGAGGTTCCTGAGGTACTGCTATCTTCGCTTTTATCTCCGTCCCAGATTCATCCTGAAGGAGATGAGGAGAGGAAACTTCAAGGTTATTCTGAGAGTTATCAGAAAAACCCTGAAGAAGTAAAAAATTTAAAATCGAAAAGATTATTTGCTTCCCTACTTTGCTCATAAATGGTGATGTTATGAAGTTTGGTATTGAGTTTGTGCCAGATATGAAATACTACGAGCTTGAATACTATGTAAAACTGGCTGAGGACAGCGGTTTTGGCTATACATGGATTACAGACCACTACAACAACAGAAATGTCTACTCGATGCTGACCATTCTGGCTCTGAAGACGAGAACGATAAAGCTGGGGCCGGGTGTAACAAACCCATACCACATCAGCCCCGCTTTGACCGCTTCTGCAATTGGGACAATCAACGAGATCAGCGGTGGAAGGGCTGTTCTCGGTATTGGTGCTGGTGACAAAGTAACGTTTGAGAGGATTGGTATAAGCTGGGAGAAACCGTTGAAAAGAATGAGGGAGGCTGTTGAGATAATAAGACAGCTTACCCAAGGCAAAGCTGTGAAGTACGATGGAGAGATCTTCAAGTTCAATGGAGCTAAGCTTGGCTTCAAGACTGGAGAGATTCCAATTTACATCGGTGCGCAGGGGCCAAAAATGCTCCAGCTCGCAGCAGAACTCGGAGATGGAGTACTGATCAACGCATCCCACCCCAAGGACTTCGAGGTAGCAAAGGAGAACATTGACGCTGGACTTTCAAAGGCCGGAAAGAGCAGGGATGCTTTTGATACCGTAGCGTATGCCTCAATGAGCGTAGACAAGGATAGAGATAAGGCAAGAAATGCAGCAAGGATTGTTGTTGCCTTCATCGTCGCTGGTAGCCCACCGACAGTCCTTGAGAGACATGGACTGAGTGAGGAAGCTGTGAATGCGGTCAGAGAGGCTCTGAACAACGCCTTCACAAAGGGTGACTGGGGTGGAGTGGCGAAGAGTGTGACTGACGAGATGATCGACATCTTCTCCGTCAGCGGAACACCTGATGACGTGGTTGAGAGAATCAACGAGCTTTCAAAGGCTGGAGTTACTCAGGTCGTTGCTGGAAGCCCGATTGGGCCGGACAAGAAGAAATCCATCAAGCTGATAGGGAAGGAGATTATTCCGAAATTTAGGTAATTTTTATTATTTTTTCTTTCGATTAAAACTGTTCAATCGCAAGTTTTCTAAGAGATGAACAAAAAATTCAAAACCGCCCAACCGATATCTATCGAGATTTAAGTAACCTTAAGCTATGCCTGCTGTGATTGATGCATCCAGATGCGAGGGGTGTGGGGCATGCATTCCAGAATGCAAAGGTGGCGCAATTCACCTAAACGGCAGCGTTGCCTACGTTGACGAAGATGCATGCATGGAATGCGGTGCGTGCGTGAGGGCTTGTCCGAACAATGCGATCAGTGTTGAATGGTAAAAGGTTATATTTTTGAACTTTTTTGATTTTTCATGGACTTTGAAGAAGTTGTGAGGCTTGTTGGCTCGGCCCCGTGGTATAGGCTGATAGGGATGGAGCCGAAAATTGAGGGGGACAAGATTATCGTCGAAATGAATCTGGATAAATCGAAGCACTTTCAGGCGCTGGGAATGGCGCACGGAGGGGCGATAGCAAGCGTCCTCGACTCCGCAATAGGCCTGAACGTGAACAGGGAGGTTGTCAAATTCGGAAAGACTGCTATAACCGCTCAACTCAACATTCACTATGTCAGGCCCGCGCTTGAGGGCAAAATTATCGGAGTTGGCAGGGCTTTGCACATAGGCAGCAAGGTGACGGTGGGTTACGGAGAGGTAAGGAATGAAAAAGGAGAGCTTGTCGCCACAGGCACAGCAACATTTTACATCATCGACAGAGGAATGAGGGACTAAAACTCATCAGCAACTTTTTCGAGATGCTCTTTTATTTCCCTCACAGCCTCGGCGAGCACCTCTGAGTTGTCGTATCTCTCAACGATCTTCTCAAGCCCTTCTCTATCCCATTCCTTCATCTCCTCAGCCATCCTGACCATGTTCGGCAAGGCTCTGACGATGTTGTCAACTATTGTAATGTCTGCCATTCTTGAAGTTCTCGACAGAGGATTTAAATCGATGGCAATAACCTTCTTCCCATGCTTCTTCAGAATTTCGCATCTGTCCCCATCCTCCAGCGGAACCAGAACAACGTCAGCGACGTATATTCCTCTGCTGTCAACAATCCTCCTCGCTGATTCAAGCCCCTCAAGCACAGCATCGCAGGCAGTCAAAACTTCCATCCCGAATTTCTCCAGATAGTTCTTAATCTTCTCGACTCTTTCAGGGCTGTAGTGGAAAACATTGACCTCCACCTTCGCCCCGACAACCTTGGAAAGCCTTGCTATGTCCGCAGGTACAAGAACTGCAGCATTGCCATTCACTGATATCACAGGATGCTTTGCGAGTAGCATCATCGCAACTGCTGCCCTTTCAGCCTTCAAGGCAAAATCCCTCGTTTTCTCTCCGAGAATGTAGTCGAAAGCTTCTCCCCTTCCATGGGCTATCAACCCTTGCATTGCAGTAACCCCAAGTCTCACTCCTTCAACCAGCCTCTCCCTCATCGTCAGCGAGAGATATCTCGGATGGGTTCTCGGTATTTCGGTCATTCTACCACCTGAAGGAGCTCTGCCAGCTCTTTGAGCGAATCAAACACGTAATCGGCATACTGGATAAAAGATTTTGCCATCTCCCTGTTTCTCTCCGTGATTATCAGGGCTGTTTTTACCCCAGCTTCCCTTCCTGCGACCAAATCAAAAAGAAAGTCCCCGACCATCAGAGCCCTTGAAGGCTCTACATCAAATATTTTGAGGGCGAGTTTTACCGGCTCTGGCGATGGTTTTGGCTCGCAATCTTCCCTCCCTATAACGAAGTCAAACCTGAAGCCAAGCCTTTTTGAAATCAGTTCGACGCTCTTTCTGCTGTTTCTGGTTATAACCCCCTTGATCACTCTGCCATCCAGAGTGCTCAAAAGCTCCTGTGCGTAGAATGCTGGTTTGGCCGTCATAGCGCATCTTATCTCGTACTCTTCAAGCGCCCTGAACATCCGCCTTCTTTTCTCCTCATCCTTCTCTGCCAGTATTGACTCCAGAATGAAGCCCTGCTTTATCCCTAACCTCCTCCTGATCTCATCAAACGGAATGTTGAGCTCAATGAGTGTGCCATCTAAATCAAAAGCGATGAGGTCAAACACCTTCGATCACCCTTCTGTATTCCATCGCAGCCAATCTCGGATTCTCGCAAGCATAAATGCTCCTTCCCACTATTATGCCATCAGCATACTTCAGTGCCTCCACACTACCCCCTTGTGCACCTATTCCGGGGCAAAGAATTTCCATGTCTCCTGCAGCTTTTCTTATCTCTCTCAGCCTGTCAATCCTTGTCGATGGGGCGATGAGGCCATGACATCCTACTTTCCTTGCAATCTCAACTATTCTCAGCGAGACTTGAGACATGAAATCCTGTCCACCTGGACTGCTAAGCTCAGTAACAACATAGACTTTACCGCTGTATTCCGTAGCTACTTTCAACACCTCTTCAAGTGTGTCGCTGCCGACGAAGCCATGCGCTATTACCGATTCAGCACCGCTTTCAAACGCAATTCTAGCGATGAGCGAGCTTGTATAAGGTATATCAGCAATTTTGAAGTCCGCAATAACGGGTTTGATTTTGGAGAGCCCCTCGATAATACCAATACCAGTAGATAGCACGAGAGGATAGTTAACCTTGATTCTATCAACAAATTCTGACACCTTTTCGGCGATTTCAATCGCTCTATCTCCTTCCAGAACATCGAGGGCGAGGATAAGCTCCTTCATTGATATCAGTCTGCCTGAGGTAAAATTATTTTTCCATCGATCTCAACAGATCCTCGTAATGCTCTCTATGCCCCACATTACCATGTCCCGGAAATATTCGACGGAAATCGAAGTCTGAAAGCATCATGACCGATTTTAGGTACTGATTGTAGTCGGAGCAGAAACTTTTCGGTGATAGCTCAAGACCCTTCCTGCCCCTCAGCAAATCGCCGCAGTAAAGTTCCCCATCCCTTAGTATGCTTATACTTCCGGGTGTATGGCCAGGCGTGTGAATAATTCGAGCATTCAGCTTCAGATCACCTGCTTCTCTGATATCTTCAGGAGGTCTCGCTCTGAACACCTTCTCACCTGCTTTTGCGAGTAAACCGAGCAACCCAGAGTATTGGAACTTCTTCTCACCCAGAATATATGGAACGTCGGCTTCGTGGACAAAGACGGGGCACCCAAACTTCTTCTGAACGTGGTATGCGGCGGCAAAGTGGTCAAAGTGGGCATGAGTTATGATTATTCCATCAAGCTCCTTTACCTGTCTAAGTATCAAGTCTGCACTTGTTCCGGTATCGATGAGGTAAGCCTTGCCCTCATCTTCAATCAGATAAACGTTGCAGCCTCTCGATTTAAGTTTCATGTAAAAATGTAACCAAACAACATGAAATGTTTTTCCATACGTTATTTCCCTAAAAAGAAATCAGAAGACTCCTATGCTGTCAATAAACCTTAGCCTCTTCGGTATTGGTGGATGGGTTGACAGAAACTCCTGAATCGGTGAAACCTTTGCATTCTTCAGCCTCTCTATGTCCATTCTCGTTATCGGCTCCGCGACAGCATTAACGAAAGCGTAGATGAACAACGTTCTGAACTTGCTGTCAGCGATGACGTCCATGTATCTGGGGTAGCGATGGTAGAAGAGGTGAATCTTCGCCAAGCTCCTCTGCATGGCATCCTTTCCCGCCACCCTTGTTCCCTCGAAATCTGCATAATACTCTCTGAGCCTGCTGAAGGCTAGAACGAGTATCTGAACAAGGAATGAGATAATGACAGCAGCAAAACCCACTGCTGCAAGCTGCATCCCTCTTCTGTCGTCTCTGAAGGATGCATGAATCAGGGCGTAGCCGAGATAGAAAATTACGGACGGAAGCAGACCGAAGAGAAGCATCACGAGGTTGTCTTTATGCTTGTGATGCCCGATTTCATGACCAATAACAGCTTCAAGCTCGTCTCTATCGAGCATGTTTATTAATGAATCCGAAATTGCCACGTATCTTCCCGTCAAGATGTTTCCGTATGCGAAGGCGTTGGGAGGGCTGTTGACAACCACGGCCTTTGGAGGTTTTACGTTCAGCCTTCTTGCAACACTGTTCACAACCATCTGCAACTCTTCATCCCTCTTTGCGGAGTAGCTCAGGTTTATGATGAAGGGTGAGACGAGGTACATCAGCAGATTTACAGCTACGAGAAAAACTATGAGGGCGTAGATGCTGATATAATATCCGGCAAAGCTCAGAATTGTGTAAATAGTGCCTGCTGAAATTAGAATTATCAGCATGGCGAGCAGGAGCATTGAAGTAAACAGCGAGAACTTCCCTGAAACTCTGCTGGCAACTCTTGGAGCGATAGTGCTGGCTAATGTCAGCATCAGAGCATATCCGAGCATTGCCAGCAGCATGTAGATCGGATCGAAGAAGAATATCATGTTAACATGGTAAGCAAATCTGATTAAAAATCTTAATGCCCGAAATTGTTTTAAATCCAGAATCGAACACATGTTCGATGAAGTCGCTGGAAGGGTTGATCGTGGTATTGGCGATGCTTGTTCCATTTATAGCGATAAAAAGTCACGATCTTTCAACATACGCATACTGGAGTGTTGTAACAGCGATTTACCTCGTTTACATCTCGCTTTCGAGGTGGTGAAGAATGAACGAGTTCCTCTATGCTTTCGCAATCTATGCGGTGATAGGGACTGTTATTGCTGTCCTAGCAATGAGGGGGGTGAGAACGCAGGAGGAGTACTACATAGCCGGCAGAAGAGTTAGCGGAATTGTTTCGGCTCTAACATACGCTGCCACTACCTACTCCGCTTTCATGATGGTCGGGCTCGTTGGTTTAACCTATGCTTCAGGGGTTGGCGCTCTCGGTTTCGAGCTTTTTTATCTTGTCGGCACCCTCTTCCTTCTCTCCTACTACGCCCCCAAAGTCTGGGACTTGGCCAGAGAGAGGGGATACATCACACCCGGAGATCTGATGGCTGAGAGATACGGCAGAGAAGTTGCGATCTTCATGTCCGTAATCGTCTCCATTGCCCTCGTCCCCTACATCTCCGTCCAGCTCATCGGTGTCAGCCTCATTCTTGAAAAAACATCTGCAATGGGTTTTGAAGTTGGAATAGCTGTTTCTGCAATTCTTATAGCCCTCTGGGCTTTTCTCGGTGGTTTGAGGGGGGTGGCGTGGACAGATGCTGTTCAGGGAGCTTTCATGCTCCTCACGGCAATCGCAGCCGTTTTATGGGTTTACACCTTCGGTTTCTCAGACATGAACTTTTTCACTGAGCTTCCAAAACTTGGGGATCTGCTGGTAGTGCCAAACAAGATTTGGACTCCCGTCAGATTTATTGCTCTCGTTGTTCCATGGTTCTTCTTCGCCCTTACAAACCCTCAGGTTTTCCAGCGCCTCTACATACCGAAGGACAGGGCAAGCCTGAGAAGGATGGTCATTCTCTTCGGCTTCTTCGGCTTAATTTACACAATCCTCGTAACCTTTCTCGGGTTGGAGTTGAGACTTCTCACCGAAATCGGAAAGTTTCCCGCTGTGAGCGATAGAGATGCTGTAACACCCACTCTGCTCAACCTAATCCCCACCTGGCTTGGTATTGCGGTTTCAATAAGTATCTTCGCCGCAGCCATAACAACGGCAAACTCCATCGTTCTAACCCTCTCTTCAATGCTAACCAGAGACCTATTCGGAAGTGAGAGGATTGAGATTGGCAGGACTTTGCTGCTCATTCTAACCGTTGCAATATCCATTTTTGCCCTTCATCGCCCCAATTACATAGTCGAGCTCGCCGTGTTGAGCTCAACGATGCTGCTCTGCCAGCTTCCGCTAATTCTCGGCGTCTTCCACTTCAAAGGAGGAGGGAGAACTGCTGGAGTTACCACACTTGCTGCAGGGTTCACGACCGCAATATTGCTCAGCTACACCGCAACCTCTCCTCTCGGTATCCCGGCTTCCATATGGACGCTCTTAGTATCCTTCGCAACATTCTTCATCATCTCAAGACTCGAAACCAGAGGTTGACTTCCAAGCTTTCGGATATGTCCCCCTCTCCATCAAAACTCTCTCGACATCAACAGCTACTCCTTTTTTAAGCCTGAAAATGTCTTCGGCATCCATCATTGCTTTGCCAAGGGCAACAAGCTCATTCTTGAGTGTGAAAACAGCAACTGTGTTGCCCTTTTTAACAGTCTTCTCCACATATGCCACTCCTCTGACTGAGAGATTTGCACCATGGCAGATCGCATCCACAGCGGTATCCTTGACCACGATTTTGGGAATGTCAGCAACAGCCATCTCCATCGGTTTTATTATTTCCCTCAAGTACCTCTCCTCCCCCTCCTCCTTCCAGAAAATGTATGCATCGAGCAGATCCTGGAGGGTGTAGCACATGTCCTCTCCAAACTTTCCCGTTCTCGTCCTCCTCAACTCCTGCATATGGGCTCCAGTCCCAAGCACTTCCCCAATATCGCGGCAGAGCTTCCTGATGTAGGTTCCAGATTCGGTAACAACTCTGAAAAGAACGTTCCTGCCCTCTACCTCTAAAATCTCGATCTCGTAAACCTCTCTTATCCTCAGCCTCTTTTTCACCGCTGATTTCAGTGGCGGTCTCTGGTAAATCCTGCCAACAAACATCTTCATAACTCTCTCAATATCCTCTCTCCTCTTATCTCCGTGCAACCTCATCAGGCAGATGTACTCTTTACTCGACTCCTGCAAAAATTTGACGAGCTTTGTTGCGGTTTCAATAAAAACTGGCAGTACACCCGTCACCCTTGGATCAAGGGTTCCAGCATGGCCAGTCTTTTTAACCTCCAGAATTTTTCTTACCCACACAACAACTTCATGGCTGCTCGGACCCATGGGCTTGTCTATGCAGACAAAGCCCTTCTTGATGTATTCCTCCATGGGCCTCTTCGTGGGATAGCAGCCGTAGTTCTCATCCGTTATTGCATCATCCTTGATGTAGAAGTTCTCCAGTTCCGATTTCACATCCTAACAGGTCTTACTGGTTTTTAATATTTTTCTAACCTGAAAAAACCACGTCTGCAAAATAAAGAAGCAAACTTCAGATGCTTTTGTCAGTACACGGAGGTCTACTCATTCCACGACTTAGATTTTATCTTTATATCCTTTCTAAAATTTCGGTTTGCTAAACCTTTCGAAGTTCTTTTTATTTCAATCTCTACAAGGTTCGCAATCCTGAATCTATTTTTTCAAAATACTTTTCGTTGAACCTAGCACTGTTTTAGCAATTTCCAGCGTTATGTTCGCCTCTATCCACGCTGCAATTACGATTAAGATGATTGAGATTAGGGCGAGGGTTAGATACTCCTTGATGTCTTCTTGAGTTAAGATTCGCTCCTTTCTACCCAGCAGATAACGCAAGATTTCGTATGGAATCTTGAATCCAGCAGCTCCGGCGATGATTATTGCGGAGATTTCGAGTATGGCGTGAGGAACAAACAAAGCCAACATTAACTTAAGATTGGTGGAAAGTACACTTCCTGTTGTATATCCATTTAAAAAGAGGTTTTTGATCGTTGGTGTACCTAAGCAGAAACTTCCAGCAACCATAATAAAGATCAATCTAAAATTGTTTGTAAGCAAATTGTAAGTACTTGGTGCTTTCATTGTCGCTAAACTTTCCTCTTTAATCAAATTAAACTGTGGATCAGGATATAGCTCTCCAAATGCCACACCGCAGGCGTATGTAGAAAGAGAAGCCAAGAGTATTAATAGGGTGTTTTTTTAAAATATTTTGCCTTTATGAGATACATCACAATACCTGCTCCAAAGGAGATATAACCAGAAAGTAGTGTTATTTCGGCGACAAATGCAAAGTCCTTTAAAGACAACCCTATCAAGCGAGTCATAGATAAAAACACTACAATTGAGACTAATACAGAGAAAAAATAGAGTATAATATAGAATTTTTTACTTGCCCTCATAGCACTTCAGAGCCCAATAACTATAGCAGCGCCGATACCTCCTGCCACTGCTCCAGCCAATGCAAGCCCAGCAAGTTCTGCAGAGTTGATACCAGCAGCAATGATAGCCGCAGAACCACCCATAGCTGCGGCACCCATTGTGTCACTATGAGTATAGTACCATACAGCATCTCCAACGCCCACAGCAGGCATCACAGCCATCCCCACCATCGCCACACACATCCCAATAGCCAGCCACTTCAGTACTGTTTCTCCATCCCAGCCTCTCACAGCATACACCCTACCACCTCGATAACCAACATCATTGTATTCTGATAGCTCATAACTTTTAAATTTTTCGTATTGATACAATTTAGTAAAGCTTTAATATGTCATACACACTTGCCATCATGAAACTTATTAATGATCCGGATGGATTTTTCGCCGAAATGAGAAGCCACGAGGTTAAACTAAGCAAACCTTAGCAATATTGGTGGCTTTGAACCAGTATATACTCATAGCAAAGCTTTCAGAGGCTATGCCACAGAAACTGGAGGTGTTTTTCAAAATTGGTGGCTACATCGGCATTGCTGGGAGCTTTCTCGGAATGTTTGCTATTTGGCTGATAATTGCAGTTGTCATGCACGGATTATCTGCATTCTTTGACGGGGAAGGGAATTTCAGAAGAACCTTTGAATTCGTTGGTTATGGATTTACCCCATCCCTCGTTGGATCGGCCATAACCGTTCCAATGCTGATCAATCACATTTCAAAAGCAAAAATACCGAAAATTGATATTTTATCGTTGCAACATAATCCAAATTTGGTTAGAGAAGTCGTTCTCATGCTGATACCAGCAGAGATCATTTACTCAAATATTGTGATCAACCTCGCCATAACAGCATGGTCTCTTACAATCTGGACTTTTGCTGTGAAGCATGCGAGGGTTTGGAGTTGAGGCAGGCTTTCACCTGTGCTCTAATTCCGACTGCGCTGTTTGGAAT
>JAPDIY010000060.1 GCA_029259335.1 Archaeoglobi archaeon | reverse complement strand
ATCTGTGTATAAGTTTGCAGCTCTGAATGTCCTTTTGGTGGGGGTGGTTGTTGCTCTGGGTTTCAGGGAGAAGAAGGTGTTGCAGAGGTTGGCTGAGATGTGATTTGGTGAGAACCCTATACTGGATGACTTCCACTAGATGAGCTAAATTGTTTTGACAATAGGTAAAACACAATCTGAGACTAATCCGATAGTGGAAAAATATTGTAGAAGGTTTGGAAAGAGGAAGGGATTGAAACCAGAGTAAAGGCATCCCGCCTCCCGGATTTGAACCGGGGACCATGGGCTCTCCGCCTGCCAGCGGAGTGGCTGACTACAGGCCCACGCTCTGCCACTGAGCTAAGGCGGGCTCGCTTTGTTGTAGCTCCAATCTGCTTAAAAACCTTGTGCCTTGGTTTTGGAAAAGAAAATACTTCATATAATTTTAATATTGATACTGCAATTCGAAAAAAGGAAAACTTAGTAAAGTGTATAGTGCAGAGTTGCGTTACTCGTGCTAGTCCTTGTTGTAGCCGCAAGCACTGCCACAGCCACACCAACTTTGATACATCACCACTGTAGGAGGAAAGACTATTCTGCCGGATGAGAGTGGAAATGGACACGACGGGGAAATTTGGGGAAAATCCGAAGGTCGTAGATGGTTTATTCTGCGTAAGCGTTGAGAAAAGTGGGTTGATTCTGATGGGGGCTTATACAAGGATTACTTGACTATGAAGATCCTTTGTACTTGAATGCTGCGAGACGAGCTCTGGGAGGATTTGGTAAATGACAAAATGATATTTCTTATCTCGGTAATGATTTTGACAACTAAACCTTTTTAAAACCCTCTCCATCCTTTGAGGCATGGGTCAAACTCTAGTCGAGAAGATATTCTCGCGAGCAAGCGGAAAGGATGTAAAGGCCGGAGATTTCGTTTTTGCAGAGATAGACCTTGCTATGATTCACGATATCACCGCTCCTCTTGCAATCAAGGCTTTCAGAGAGATTGCAGGGGATGGCGCGAGAGTCTGGGATTCCAAGAAGGTGATAATGGCCTTCGATCATCAGGTTCCTGCTGACAGTATTCAGGCCGCTGAAAACCACAAAATGCTGAGAAAGTTTGCGGAGGAGCAGGATATTCTGAATTACGATGTTAAGGGTGGAATAGCCCACCAGTTGATGGTAGAGAACCACGTAGAACCGGGAATGCTCGTTGTTGGTGCAGATAGCCACACCTGCATGTACGGAGCTTTAGGAGCGTTTGCTACTGGTATAGGCTCGACCGACATGGGCTGTGTCCTTGCCTTGGGCAAGCTGTGGTTCAAGGTTCCTGAATCAATCAGATTTAACATTCACGGCAGACTTGAAAAATATGTCTATGGAAAGGATATTGTTCTGAAGCTCATCGGAATGGTTGGGGCTGATGGAGCGAATTACAAAGCCTGCATCTACTCTGGAGAAGTTGTGGAGAAGCTGGAAATGGCAGACAGATTGACGATGTGCAATATGGCGATTGAGATGGGAGGGAAAGCTGGTATAGTTGAGCCCGATAAGGTTACCTTAGACTACCTCAAATCGTTGGGCAGGGAGTTTGAGGGCGAGTTGCTGAGAAGCGACGAGGATACAGAATTTCAGAATGTTGAGCTTGATGTTACCGGCATGGAGCCACAGGTTGCCATGCCGCACAGGGTTGACAATGTTGTTGGTATATCAGAAATTGAAGGTACGAAGGTTGATCAGGTTTTCATCGGCTCATGCACGAATGGGAGATATGAGGATCTGGAAATAGCGGCTGAAATTCTGAAAGATGAGACGATTGCATCCAGCGTCAGACTCATAGTTATACCAGCAAGCAGAAGGGAGTACCAGAGGGCTTTGAAGGATGGTCTGATAGAAGTTTTCGTCGAGGCTGGAGGGCTCGTCGAAGCCCCCTGCTGTGGTCCGTGTATGGGTGGCAGCTTCGGTCTGATTGCAAGTGGGGAAGTGAGCGTTTCCACATCAAACAGAAATTTCATAGGGAGACAGGGAAGTCCTGAGGGTAAAATTTATCTCGTGAACCCTGCGGTAGCGGCAGCAACAGCGATTTACGGAGAGATCACAGATCCAAGAAAAATAAAATGATCAGAAAACCATTGGGGTGTAGCCTTCATCAATAAATCTATTCACGAGTTCACCAATATACTCCAGCCTCGTGAATCCCAGCTTATCAGCATATCCCTTCATATCCGCAATGAACTTGCAGGCTAACGGTTTGTAATCGCCAAGCTGGCTGATGACCATTTCCCTGAAGTTCTCATCTTCGACCAGTAGATCTTCCGAGGGGCCAAAGAAAACAATCTCCACACTTTCAGCCCACTTGAACTTGATCGAGTTTGCAGCGAAAACAAGCCCTGCAACCGCCTTCTCTTTCGCCTCCTTCCCGCTCACGATTATCACAAGCAGCTTCGCCATACGTAAAGTTAATAAATTATTAAAAAATTTTCTGGTTGAGCCTGATGAAAAACAAGGGTACAAGATTTGAAAGAGACCTGATAACTCAACTGTGGAGGGAGGGATTTGCAGCGATAAGAGTTGCCGGAAGCGGAGTCTCTCCCTTCCCCTGCCCCGATATAGTTGCTGGTAATGGATGTATCTACCTCGCTATTGAGGTCAAGATGAGGAAAGATCTACCACTTTACATCTCTGCTGAAGAAATTATGCAGCTCGAAAAGTTCTCTGAAGGTTTCGGGGCTGTTCCTTACATAGCTCTGAAGCTTCCGAGAAAGAAGTGGAAGTTCTTCACCATTCAGATGCTTGAAAGAACTGAGAAGAATTTCAAAGTTGATGAGAACGTGTATCCTCTGGGCCTAGATATTGAGGAGGTTGTTGGAAAGATTATTCAGAAGAGGTTCGGTGAGAAAGTTTAACTTCCCTGAACTCCAACTTTTCGTCTGCAAGGTGAGATGATGAAGGAATACATTTACTGCGATACGTGCAGGGAAGAAACCCTTCATGAGCTCGTAAGGGCCGAGAAGAACCTTTACCGCTGCACAGAGTGCGGAAGCTATACAATCCACACTCCGAGAAGAGAGATGAAGATAAGAGCGATCATCAGCACAGGATCTGAATCTGTCAAAGGCAGTATAAAAGCGTATGAAGGGGATAAGATCGAGAAGGGGGACGAGTACATAGTTGACACTGAAGACGGGCACAAAATTGGAGAGGTAACTTCAATAGAGTTGAAAAATGGCCAGAGGGCTGAGAGCGGAACAGTAGGGGAAATCGAGACGGTGTGGCTGAGAGATGTAGGAGAGGTGGAGCTAAGGATGAGCCTGCACAAGAGGAGTGTTACATCACCCTACAAGATGGTTGTTGATGGAGAAACGGAATTTGAGGTGGGAGAAACAATTTACATTGACGGAAAGAGGTTCAGAATTCACAGGATCAAACTGATCTCTGGAGGGGTTTTGAGGAAAGAAGGTAGCAGAGCGAGGGCGAGGGATATTAGGAGAGTTTACGCTAAGTATGAGGGAAGATAATTTGATGCAAACAAAGCCCTTAAGGCTGAGGGATTTCGTGAGGGTCGGAGATTACTTCCTTTCAGTTGTTGGATACAGAAATTCGGAAGCTGTGAAGTGCTTTCTGAGGTACGTTCCGGATGAGAAAGGTGACAGAATACTTGGTGAAACTGGAAGGAGGTACAGAAAAATCTCCCATGATGAAGCGGTAAAAACAGATTTGGCGGAGAAATACCTGAGAAATGATCTCTTCTTTATACCCTACGAAGACATAAATGAGGTCTATAAGCCAGAGGAAAGGTTGAACTTTGCCTCAAGGGCTGAAGAAGTGAGAAGAATTGTTGAATTCTTTTCGGGGATTCCGAGAGATAAGATGGGGGTGACGGGCTCAAGGCTTCTCGGCCTTGAGGGTGATGAGTCGGATGTGGACTACATAGTTTACGGCAGATGGTGGTTCGAAGCGAGAGAGAGGTTGAGGAAGGGGATTGAAACTGGAAGGCTTTCCGAGCCAGATGAGACAACTTGGAACTTCATATACGACAAGAGGAAAATAACTCTGCCCTACGAAATTTTTCTTGCACATGAGCGCAGAAAGTATCACAGAGCATTTCTTGGGAGCACTTACTTCGATCTGCTCTACGTGAGAGACTACGACGAGCTTGAGAGGGGTGCTCCGGAGGAGATTGGTAGAAAGATGGGAAAATCTGTTGTTGAAGCAGAGATTCTGGACGATTCGCTGATTTTCGATTATCCAGCTTACTATCCCATCTCCCATCCTGGCATCAGAGCCGTTTTGAGCTTTACACACACCTACGTCGGTCAGGCTTTCAGAGGTGAGAGGATCGTTGCGAGAGGTGAGCTTGAGGAGATTGACGGGCAGCTATACCTAATAGTGGGGACGAAAAGGGAAGTTCAGGATGAGTTCATAGTTTCCGTCGATCTGCTCGAAAGGGAGGGGCTTAGGGTTGAGTTTGAAAGATGGTATCGCGAGCGAGCATAGCAGCCCCCTTTGCAACAGCGTAATCATCCTTTACGGTGTGAATTTCAACCTCAATCACAGAAGGCAGCCATTTCTCAACGTTTTCCTGAATTATTGAAGCATCGAGCCTTCCTCCAATCCTCCCACCAACAGCCACAGCTTCTGGATGCAGGATCATTACCGCATTTGCCAATGATATACAGAACAGCCTGAAACCCTCGCATTCGTAGATTTCTCCGGTTTCAATCTTTCTATCCACTCCTTCTACAGCCCAGCCCCCAAAATACGCCTCAAGATGTCCCCTCCCACCACACTTGCATTCCCTGTCCCCACCAACGTACGTGTGGCCGATCTCTCCTGCTGCCCCGCAACCCCTATAGATTTTGCCTTTAGCAATTACACCTCCACCTATCCCCGTACCGACTGTAACTCCGAACAGATTCTCGTATCCGAGAGTTCTCGATGCGAAATAAGCGAAGCAGTTTGCATCGTTGTCAACGACGGATGGTTTTGAAAATGTCATTTCCGGGATTCTTGAGAGATTTGGAGCCTTGACGATCCGAAACCCATCAGGAACAAGCTTGAGCCACGCCGCTATACCCACTCCAATGGCCACTGCCTCCGACCAGTTCTTTTCGATGAATTCAGAAATATTGGCTGCAACTTCCGAAGTTCTGAAAGTTCTGACCTCAAAATCGTTATCTTTCATCACAGCAACGTCTGTATTTGTCCCTCCGATATCAATTCCAACTATCATAAAGCAGCAACAACGTTATTAATTTTAAAATTCACTTTCGACATGGTGAAACTGCTAACTCAGGAAGAGGGAGAGAGGGCTGTAAAGCTTGCAAGAGAAGCCATTGAAACCTACCTCGATGAAAGAAAAGTTTTGCACAAAAGGCTTGAAGGTGTTTTTGCCGAAAAAAGGGGTGTATTCACAACCCTTACCAAGCATGGGAATCTCAGGGGTTGCATAGGGTTTCCATATCCCATAAAGAGGCTGGATGAGGCGATTATAGAATCTGCTATAGCCGCTGCTGTTGATGACCCACGCTTCGATCCCGTGAGGCTCAGCGAAATGGATAAAATCATTGTTGAAGTTACAGTGCTGACACCACCCGAAAAGATAGATGCCAAACCTAAGGATCTGCCGCAACACGTTGAAATCGGAAGACATGGTTTAATCGTGAAAATGGGACCTTTTTCAGGCTTACTTCTCCCGCAGGTTGCGGTGGAGTACAACATGGACTCGGAGGAGTTTCTGAGCGAGACCTGCATGAAAGCTGGCCTACCGCCCGACTGCTGGTTAACGGGGGCTGAGGTTTATCGCTTTGAGGGGCAGATTTTCAAGGAAAAAGAGCCGAGAGGAAAAATAGTAGAGGTGGATATAAAAAGCTGTAGTTTTTAGCTCGCAACACTCTCCCATCTCTTCTGAATGTCCCTGAATTTCTCTCTCGATAACTTGTAATACTCTTCAGCCTTGACGTACTCTTTCATCTCTCTGTAGAGGTCACCGAGGTGCCTGTAGGCCGATGCAACAAACTGGGAGAAATCAGGATCGATTTTCTCAAGCTCCTGAAATATGTCGAGAGCTTCAAGGAACATCTTTTCCGCCTCGGTGTATCTTCCAAGCTTCTTCCTGAACATTGCAAAGTTGCTGAGCACTATTGCAAGGTTCAGCTTGAAGGACTCCCTTTCATTAGCAAGCTCTCTGTAGAGCTTCTCCGCCTCAACGTAGCAATTTTCAGCGTTATCAAACTCTCCGAGCTTAACGTAGATCTCAGATGCGGTTGAAAGACTCTCCGCCAAATCCTCTCTGTTCTCCAGCCTCCTCCTTATCTCAAGAGCTTCCTCCGCCTTCACCTTTGCCTCGTTATACTTGCCCATGTCGTAGTAAAGCGTTGCAAGGTCGTTGTCTATTGCAGCAAGCATTTCCTCATCTCCCGTCTCCTCACATACCTTCTCAGCCTCAACGTACATTCTTTCTGCATTCTCCTTCATGTCCATCATTATTAAAGCCCTTGCCGCATTTCTCATCAGTAAAGGCGTTATTTTTTTCATCCCCAGTTCGAGACTGAGCTTTATCGCATTGACCGACGAAACAACGCATGAGACAAGCGATTGTCTGTCGTTTCTCTCAACTGCGTCCTGAGAAGCGTAAGCAAAATGGAGAATCAACATGATCTTCTTCCAGAATCCGTCAAGCTTTTTCAACTCTTCAGCATCCTTAAACGACTTTTCAATCGTTTCTTTAAGCTCATCGGGAGCGTTCTCTTTTACGAATTCAAAAGCGTCAAAAATTCTGCCCCCTCGCAGCAACTCCTCAACCTTTTTTGCAATCTCCATAAAAACACTGATTTTCAGCATTTAAGAGCTTTTTTGCTAAGGATTAATAGCCCTATTTGTCTCCACAAAGTGTTATTCCTCAAGCACCTTTCCGAAGATCTTCGCAAAGTTCAGCAGAAATCCGAGCGACTTCCTGACATCCCGATCCTGTAAGCTCCTCAGAACACCAAAGAATTTCACTTCTTCTGTTTTTGCATGTCTTAGTGCATCAATAACGTTCTCAAGAAGTTGAAGTGTCCTGTCATCAACCTTGGTTGCAATCCTGACCATAACCTCAAAGTTTCTGATAAGTTTCTCCGTTTCCTCCTCAGATAGATTCGAGAGAGTCTCCAAGAAAACCAGCAGCTTCGGCATAATCCTTATCGCCATTTCAACTGTTTCCCTATTCTCTTCAAGTTTCTTTGACAGTTCTGAAAGGGATGAAAGCAATTTTGTTAGTTCTGCAAGTTCGCCCCCTTCCATGAGACAAACGAATAAACCATCAGGATAAATCTTTTATGATTTCGGCCAGAACATCAATTTCAGCGTCAGTCCTGATGCAGAACCCGCAGTAGTGAGTTCTGGAAGCCTGATATCCCATCTCCCTAAGCCTCTCCACGACACCAAGAGTAGTAGGAACTCTTTCAGCGACTCTGCTCGCTATCTGCTGGAGGTTATAGGTGGTTGCAGCCTCGACCTCCTCCTTCAGCTTTCCCAGAAACTCCCTAAGTTTCCCATCAGTTTTGCCGTATAACTCTTCAACAAAATCCTTCTGCTTCAACTCACCAAGCCAGATAGGGCCGAGCAGGATAAATTTTCCTCCACATTCGCATTTCTCCCTACTCTCCCCCATTGCTGAAATTTCCTTTCTCAGGCATTTCGAGCAGAAGTTGATGTAGCCCATCTTCTCATAAACTTTCCCAGCCTGTGAGGTTGATTTTCTTACTCTAAAATGCACGCGGTAATAGTGCTCCTTCGTCCACGAAACCAGTGGCGTTAAAGCCTTCTCGTACTTCGTGGCTTCCCTTACAGCAAATCCTATTAACATTCTCAAACCCGTCTCGTGGTACGTGTCCGTCTTTACCGCATACGCCCCATATTTTTTCAACCCTGAGTTTGTGGCGCTGCCACACAGAGCAGCAGTATCTGTTGCCGTAACGCTCATGTATTTTCTTGCTGAAAAGCAGGCTGAATCGATAAAAGCACTGGGAGAGCCGAAAGGATCTACATCCACATGCTCAAAACTCCTCTCCCTCATCAGGATTGATGCATCCCTGCAGTAAACCTCTGCCTCCAATCCATTGAGCTTCAGGTTTTGCTTTATAACCTCGACAGCCTTGGGATTCAAATCGTTAAATACGGGTTGCTTTGAAGCTTCAACCGCAGCCCTTATCCCTCTCACACCGCTCGCCGCCAGCGCATCGAGATACTCGGTTGAGTCAAGCTCAGAAAAAACAACCATGTCAAGGTCTCTGCAGAATCTCATCCGCGGATTGTAGAACACTCCATCCGTGATGAACTTGACTCTTCCCTCCTCAATCATCCGAGTTCCTCCACAATTTCGGCTGAAATTCTATTTCTGTTGTTCTCATCAAGAACGTAAACCTTGAAATTTCTCTTTATCTCCTCAACAAGCCAGTGTCTGGATTTATAGTGAATTGTGAAGAGCAAATTTTCCTTTTCCATTGCCTCTTTCACGAATTCCACAAACTTCCTGCTCTTGAGCTCCATCGGGCCGACTTCATCAACAATCAGAAGATCGCTATCAGGCTCAACATTCTCCAGAAAATCCTCAAACTTGTCCACGAAAACCGCATACTTTCCCACCGTAAAACTCCCCTTCCCAACCTTAGCCAGCCACTCTTCGCTGCCATCCGAGAGATTTATGAGTTTGAATCCAACCCTTTTACCCTCACTTCTGACCTCCCTCGTTATAAAGCCAGAAATCCTCATTTTATCCTTAAGAGCATTATAAACTTTCATGCATACCGTAGTTTTCCCGATTCCCGGTCTGCCAGTTACTGCAATTCTCACATTATTCTTTCAACCGCTAAGATAAAAAGAATTATCGTAAATGTTTTTAGTCCTCCAATTAACGGGGCGAGGTATGAGAGTTCTTGTTGCAGAGCCGATCAGTGATGAAGCGATAGAGTACATGAGGAAGAGCGGTCTTCAGGTGGATGTCAAAGTGGGAATGAGTAGGGAGGAGCTTATTCAGATTGTTGGCGACTATGAAGCACTTATCGTCAGGAGTCAGACAAAAGTTGATGCTGATGTTATCAACGCGGCAAAAAAGCTCAAAATTATAGGAAGAGCTGGAGTTGGTGTTGACAACATCGACATAAGCACGGCAACACAGCATGGAATTGTTGTTGTCAACGCTCCCGGTGGGAACACGATTTCCACTGCTGAGCATGCAATAGCCCTGATGCTTGCTGCAGCAAGGAAAATTCCTCAGGCAGACAGGAGTGTTAAGGAAGGAAAGTGGGAAAGAAAGAAGTTTATGGGTATAGAGCTAAGAGGGAAGACTGCTGGAGTGATAGGGCTTGGCAGAGTTGGTTTTGAGGTTGCGAAACGCTGCAAGGCCCTTGAGATGAATGTCGTTGCATTCGATCCCTACGTGTCGAAGGAGAGGGCTGAGCAGATTGGTGTCGGACTGACTGATCTTGATACGCTTCTCTCGATCTCTGATGTTATTACCATCCACGTGCCTCGGACGAAGGAGACCATTGGCCTAATCGGCAGAGAGCAGTTTGAGAAGATGAAAGATGGAGTTATTGTCATAAATGCTGCGAGGGGAGGAATTGTTGACGAAAATGCTTTATATGAAGCAATAGCCAATGGTAAGGTTTTTGCTGCTGGAATAGATGTCTACGAGAGAGAGCCACCTGATCCAGACAACCCGCTGCTGAAACTTGAGAACGTCGTGACCACTCCCCACATCGCTGCATCAACAAGGGAGGCGCAGCTCAATGTCGGTATGATTATTGCGGAAGATGTCGTTAACCTGTCAAAGGGTTTGCCCGTGAGAAACGCTGTAAACCTTCCATCCATCGAGCCTGCTGAATTTGAGTATATGATGCCTTTCCTGACATTGGCGGAGAAAATGGGGAAGATAGCAAGCACACGCCTTGGAGGGGCGATAAAGAAGGTGAAGGTGACGTGCAGCGGAAAGCTTGCGGGCAAGAATACTGAATTTGTGACGAGAGCGCTGCTTAAAGGCCTCTTTGATCCGATACTCGGCAGTGAGATCAATCTCGTCTCTGCAAAACCAATCGCGGTTGAAAGAGGAATAACGGTTGAAGAGAGTAAAGTGGAGAGCGCAGAGCATTACGAAAGTCTGCTTGAGGTTGTTGTGGAGAGTAATGGCAGGGAGATGTACCTCGCTGGAACATGCTTCGGCAGTGAGTACAGGATTTTGAAAATTGATGTTTACAACGTCAATTTCGTACCCAGAGGACATTATGTGATATCTCTTCACGAGGACAAGCCGGGAGTAATAGGAAGAGTTGGAACACTGTTCGGGAAGAACAACATCAACATCGCTGGAATGATAGTCGGCAGGAGTGGTGATAAGCCTGGAGGGATACAGCTAATGCTTCTGCTCGTAGATGACCCGCCGAACGAAGAAGTTCTCAATGAAATGGTCAAGCTCGATGGAATAATTGATGCCACCTATGTTGAACTTTGAATTTTAATTTATCCCAAAGTTTTATATATTCCACTGCCAACTGGGTGCATGGAACTTCCGAGTTTTATCTTTCAGGCTCAGGAGAATCTGATAGAAAGGCCGTGGGGTGGCGAGTGGATCGCAATGCTCAAGGGCTTCAGGCAGAGCGGTATTGGTGAGTCATGGGAATTCTCTGCTCATCCTTCAAATCCCTCATTTGTTCTGATTGGCGGTCAGCAGATGAGTATGCTTGAGCTTTTTGCAAAATTCAAGGATGAGCTGCTTGGAAAGGTTGCCGAGAAGTACAGCACGTTCCCCATACTCGTCAGAATTGCTGATGTTGCTGGATCAGCCCCTGTTCACGTCCATCCATCTGGCAAAGCTGCTGCATCGCTTGGAGAGTCTGAGGGGGGTGTTGAGGCAATCTGGATGTCCTTCAACAAGGGACACGCCTACATTGGCTTTAAGGATGACGTTAAACTTGAGGAGCTTGAGGAGAAATTTGAAGAGGAGGAGTACGATTTCAAAGAGTTGCTCAACAAGTTCGAAACCACGCCCTACGACACCCTTGTCATAAATCCCGGCATCCCCCACGCAGCAGAAGGATTGAGACTGCTCGAAGTTTCCTCAAACTCAACACTCGCATACTTCTTCAGGAAGGAGGATTTCGAGAAGGTCAAAAAGGTGCTAAAGACAAATAAAGTGGAGGACTACGAGATAAGGGGACAGAAAGGGAAAGCTGAGACCGAGAATTTTGGAGTTGAGGTTGTTGAAGTCTCCGGATCTGTTGAAATTAAAACCGGTGGTGTTATGAACATCATCTACGCTGCTGAAGGCTACTTTCTGCTGAAAGACAAAGAAGTTGCTGATCTGCATCGCGGCTACTCTTGTCTGATTCCAGCATCTACAGAGAGCTTTACGGTTGAGAGCGAGAGGGGAAAAATTGTAAGGATATACCTAAGGTCTTGAAACTATTGCCACCGTTGCAACAGAGTAAGGTCCACCGAGGTTGTGAGCGAAGCCAGCTTCAGCATCCTTAACCTGCAATCCCTCTGCCTTGCCCAAAACCTGCTTTGTAAGCTCTGCCACCATCCTGACACCACTTGCACCGATCGGGTGGCCGAAGGACTTCAGCCCTCCATCTGGATTTATAGGGAAATCACCGTCTATGGCAGTAACACCGTTCCTGATCATCTCAGCCCCCTCTCCCGGTTTGCAGAGCTGCATGTCCTGATAATTGATGAGTTCGGTTATGGTAAAGCAGTCGTGGACTATGCCGAAATCGAGTTCTTTCCTCGGATCCTCAATTCCTGCCATTTTGTAGGCCATCTTTGCTGCCTTAACCGTTGCAGGGAAGCTTAGGAAGCTCTCAGATGGGCGGTGCCACGGGTGCATTGTCTCCACAGCCATCCCTACACCCTTTATCACTGCATAATCATCTCCCACGATTTCCCTCGCAATTTCCGGCCGAGTCAGCACAACGGCAGCAGCACCATCACTCACAGCGCTGCAATCGAAGACACCCAATGGATATGCAACCATCGGAGCCTTCAGAACCTTCTCTACCGTAACCTCCTTTCTGAAGTGGGCCTTGGGGTGTCTTGCACCATTGTAGTGGTTCTTAACAGCCACCAAGGCAAGATCCTCCCTCGTCCATCCCCACTCCTTGAACGCCCTGTTGGCAGCCATGGCGAACATTCCCGGCGCGCTAACTACAGGCATCGCTACGCTGAAAATGCCCTCTATCGGCGGCAAACCTCTGCTACCAGCATCCATTAACTTCTCAACTCCGGCAGCTATAACCAAATCATAAGCTCCGCTCGCAACAGCGAAGGCGGCATTTCTGATGTTGTCCATTCCTGTGGCACAGTAGTTTTCGACTCTAGTTATCGGCTTTCCGAAGAACTTGATGGTGTCGCTAAAAACATTGCCGCTTATTCCGGTTGAGGGGTAAAATGTACCGCACCACACAGCTTCTACATCTTTAAGCTCAACGTTCGCATCATTTATGGCTTCATATGTTGCCTCAACCAGCAAATCCTCATGATCCTTCTCCCAGTGGTGCCCGAATTTCGTGACACCACAACCTATAACCGCAACCTCCTGCATGAACATCACCTCGGTAATCGAGCTTTCCATCCGTAGTATCTGAAATTGTTCTTCTCGAAAAGGAGTCTAAAAGTTCTCTCAACATCAGCATCGCACTCTATTCCGTCGAAGTTCCTCAGTGTATCTGTTATCTCGAACAAAACCCTTCCGCCTCCGTCCATATCAACAACAGCAACGCAGTGCGGATGCACACCGTCTCCCGTGTAGTTGCCGGGCATCACAAGATAGTCTATGGTGAAGGTGTAAATCCTGCCCTTCTCCCCCAGCTTTATTTCCTCATAGTTGTCCTTGGCTCCACACTCAATGCAGCACCTGCTTATCGGATAGCTCACAGTCCCGCAGTTTCTGCATTTCATACCATAAAACCTGATAATAGACTTTTCATCTCTCCAGAACTTCGTCAAAGAGGGGCGGTCGGGAGCATCCCTTATCCCGACAAATCCCCTGTTGTAAAGATAGTCCCCGTAGCTTATCTCCTTCCTGCTTTCGAGCATTCTGCCGATGTTGCTCTCCATTGCCTCCTCAATTTCGATCGCTATGACATCTGCCCCTTCTCCGTAACCTCCAAGCAGGATTCTGCCCGTCTTCTCAAGTTGCGACACAAGAAGAATTAGTGGATGTGCTGTTCCAGCAATGCCAATACTGCTGAAATAAAACTCCTCAGGTCTCGCCCCAACAGCCTTCAGCAACCCCTCATAGCTTCTTGGATCAGGAGCTGAGGCAACGATCCTGTCTATATCCGCCGGACTTAAACCGAGTTTTGCGAAGAGTGGCATAGCTGCCTGCTGGACGCTGGTAGCATATCCAAATCTTGCATCCACTCTCATGTCGTAGTCTCTCACCGTATCATCCTTAGCCAACATCCATGAGCCGGGAAGGGGTCTGGTAGAGGTGTTGTAACCGAGAATCTTAGCTCCACCTTCCTTCTCAACAACAACCGCAGCAGCAGCATCACCATAAAGCTGCTCGTAAAGAGTTCCGGGCTTTGTTGGAATGCAGTCTGCAGCAACAACAAGGACCCTACTGAACTTTCCTGCATCTACAAACTCGTTGGCGGTTATGAGAGCGTCCGTTGCTGCTCTCATGCTGTCCGTGATGTCCATCGTGAAAACGTTGCTACCCAGATCAAGAGCTGAGGCTACAAAACTCGCACACTGCTTGATTCTAAAGGGTGGAGATGTGGAGGCGAATATCACAGCATCAAAATCACCCTCAAAGTTCCTCGCTGCTTCAACCGCCATCGTCAAGCTGTCCTCGTCCCAGTGAGCCACAGCCCTTTCTCCACCAAGCGATGGCATGCCAGTTTCTTTCGAAATTTCGTCCCTGCTGAGCTTCCAGACAGGCAGATAAATGCTGCAATCTCCTATTGAGGCCAACTGACCACCTCCTCTGTTTTGACAATTTCAGCATGATTTTATTTAAGATTTGCCTTTCCGTTCCAGTTTTGGAAATTGAATGCCAAACATGGTGGCGAATTGGCGTAAGATTCTACAATAAAATTGTAAAAAACTAAATCTTAAGAGCTAAATCCGCTGCCTCCTTGGTGGCATCAAGTGCCTTTCTCGGCTTTACGCAATCACCAATCTTGTATAGCTCGGCAACCTTACCCTGAAGCTCATCATAAAGCCCATCGTTTGGTTTTGTTCCGACTGCGATAACAACAGTGTCGCATGCCAGCTCTTTTCTCTCTCCATTCTGCTCCACAACAACAGCATTCGGCCTGATCTCAACAGCCTTGGTGTTGGTAAGCATCTTAACCCCCTTCTCGTTGAGGTAAAGCAGCACTGTCCAGCGCGTGCTCACTCCGATGTCTGCTCCGATCTTCGGTAGCATCTCCACTATCGTTACTTTCTTTCCATCATTTGCAAGCTTCGCTGCTGTATCGCATCCAACTCCGCCACCACCTATAACTATAACATTCTCTCCAACATCCACCTTGCCTGTCAGGACGTCAAAGGCTGTGACAGCATTCTCGACACCGGGTATTGGCGGGATAAGTGGAGAGGCGCCAACTGCAACTATCACAACATCCGGATTCTCAGCCAACACCTTCTCAGCATCAGCAGTAGTATTGTAATGGATTTTAACCCCAAGCTTGGGCAGCACACTCATGAAATACTTTCCAAGCTCCGCAAACTCGTAGGCGAGAGGAGAGTTGGCTGCGATGTTGAACTGCCCACCAAGTTTATCCGTTTTCTCAAACAGCACAACTTCATGCCCCTTTTTCGCAAGGAATTCAGCAGCCATACAGCCTCCGGGGCCTCCGCCGACGATCACCACTTTCTTCTTCTTATCCGCCTTCAGATCCCTGAACTCAACCTCTCTACCCACAGTTGGGTTGACGAGGCATGTAATCGGCTGAGCCTGCATAACCATGTCCATGCATCCCTGACCGCATGCGATGCATTTCTTGATCTCATCAAATCTTTCCTCCTTGGCTTTGTTCGGCAACTCAGGATCAGCGATCAACGGTCTCAGCATCGCGACCATGTCGGCCTTACCCTCCTGTAAAATCTTCTCCGCAACCAGCGGATCGTTGATTCTGTGTGATGCTATTACAGGCACGCCCACAGCCTCCTTGATCTCAGCAGCAAGGTAAGCGAAGCCACCTCTTGGCACTAGCATCGTTATAAGGGGTCTTCTCGACTCATGCCAACCAGCCATGACGTTTATCGCCGCAACTCCCGCATCGTCGAGTATTTTCGCTATCTGCTTCATCTCCTTAACCGTGTTCCCTCCCTCTATGAACTCGTCACCGGGGATTCTTATCAGAATGGGGAAATTCTCCCCACACTTCTCCTTTATCTTCTGAATGATCTCAACAGCGAACCTCGTCCTGTTCTCTATGCTCCCTCCATACTCATCAGTCCTCTTGTTCGTTGCAGGGCTGAAGAACTGCGAAATGAGGTAGCCTGCAGATCCGATAAGTTCGACAGCATCGAACCCTGCTTTCTTCGCCCTCACAGCAGCATCTGCAAACTCATCTTCGATCTGCAGAATTTCCTCCTTCGTAAGCTCTTTCGGAACCTTTTTTGTGAATATTGGCGGTGGGATGGGTGAGGGGGCAACTGGAGTACGGTTGGGATCAAAGGAGATCTCATATCTCCCTGGATGCCAGAGCTGGACCGCACATTTAACATCGTACTCATGAAATACGTCAGAAATTCTCTTCAGATCGGGAATGTACTTGTCATCGTAAATGGCAATCCCGCCGAAAAAATGCGGTTCAATCTTCGCCACACCAACGACAGCAAAACCTACCCCACCCTTTGCCCTTTCTCTGTAAAACTCCACCAGTGTGTCTGTAACGCCACCATCCGGAGTATGGAAGTTCGTCTCACCGGCAGGCATGACGATTCTGTTCTTTACTTTCATTCCTCCAATTTCAATCGGCTCAAACAGTTTCATAGCTGCAATGACGTGGTAGTAAACTATAAATCTTTTGGATTTAATGTGATGCAAATTTTCCATTTCTAACCAACTCATGGTAAGTCGTTCCCTGACGCCGTTGAAATAACCTTATCCTCCCTTCTTGAAGGAGTGAGAAGAGCGTGAAGAGACCACAAAATTTAATACAGCTTGTTCGAATAATTGTTTAGGCTCCGCCTCTCACGCCCAGGTGAGAAGCATGATCCTGGGTCGGTTGGCGGAGCTACATCAGCATTCTACATTTTTCAGCTCTCCCACCTGCAAGCTTTACGATGTAGTCTGACGCCTTTCTGCAGGCTGTTTCCACAACCATTTTATCAACTCCGGGAACACCGCAGGCAACAATCAGAACGTTTTTCGTCTCTTTCCTTATCATCGTTTCCCGCGAATCCCTGTAAGGAAAGACGTGGAGAATCTTCTCCTCATCAGCCAGAACAATCTGATTCTTCTCCAGCTTTTCATCTCTCCCACCTATCGGTCTGAATAACTCTCCTTCTCCAGCAAATCTCAACCTTAACTCTCCCTTTACCCTGTCAAGATCGTACAAACCAATAGGAACGAACGTCTCCATGCTTGCAATATTTCCAGCATCAACAACGTTGTTTATTCTCGGAATGTTGCCCCTCAACGCCCTCCTCACCAAAGCCTCTCCACTCGGCCTCTGCTTTGTTGGATCAATCCCTATTCTCCAGTAGAAATTCCTGTATGCTCTCACAACCGGGTGTTCTTTGAGATCTTCTACTTTAATCTCTCTTCTCAGCCTCTCTGAAACCTCCTCGATCAGCTCTGCCATCTCTCCTGAGTTTTCGGTAACTTCAACGCCACTGACAACATTTACACCGAGAACGACTTCGATGGGGATCTGTATCGTTATCATGGTCTTAAGAAAAAAGATTTATCTTTTCAATTTTTCGTCATCGGCTTTTGTCTACAGCGGACTCAACAGCATATAGATTCACAGGTAAGCATTTTTAGAGAAGAATATCTGCCCATGTCTATCACAACTTCAGACCGAGACTATTAACTGCGAATGTCTCACAGCCACTGGCTGGTGATAACATGGAAAACTTTAAAAAATCATCATCATCAATTGATATATGAAATGGGGGACTGCGTTCAGACTCGCTTTGAAATCCTTCCTTTTCGGTCTTCTGTGGTTCATTGTCGGCATTTTGCTTGTTGTAGGTGGCATATTCCTGTTCATATCTGGAATCAGAATTCTTGCATTCTTCGCAGGTTTTGCAGGCTTGTTCCTGATGTTCTTCGGTTTCTTCGCAGCGATATTCAAGGTCAGCAGTGGTATTTTTCTTGAAAAAGGTGAGATTTCTACCGAACCTGTAGAGGTTACCTACGAAAAAGAGGGGTTAGCTTTGATTATCGGCCAGCTTATTGATCAGACACTGACAGAGAAACCCGGAAAAGCGAATATAGCCAGAGATCTGGAAGGTTCCATTGTTATAAAGGTCAGAGACATGGATGCCACGGCAACTGTGGAGTTCAATCATGGACGGATTACCGTTTACAACGGACAACCAGTAAAAGGCAAATTTGCAGTTATATCTACTGACTTCGACGTCATTAATGCCCTCTCCGCAGGAGAGGCAGGGACGCTGAAGATGTTGCTGTGGATACTCACAGGAAAGCTGAAGATAAAAGGAATTAGAATGGCAAGAAAGTTCCAGAAAATTTTCTCATAAAATCTTTTTTACTGCTTCAACTCCAAATTCGTATAACTCTCTCGCCCTCTCCTCTGTTCTGCCCTCTGCATAGATTCTGGCGATTGGCTCTGTCCCAGAGGGTCTGATTAGAACCCAACCATCATCAAAGTCTATTCTCGCACCGTCAATATGATTCGCATCTGGAAACTCTTTTTTAAGCTCTTCAAGCAACCTCTTTTTATCCCTACACTCCACCTTGCCCTTCACAATGTGATATTTCGGTATCTCAGCAGCAAGTTCGCTCAGTTTTTTCCCAGTTGAGTCCATCAGCTCAAGAACCTTTGCAACACTCATCCCTCCATCCCTCGCCACCAGATGCTCTGGAAAAATCAATCCGCCATTCCCCTCGCCACCGAAAACTGCATTCTTCTCGATCATCACCTTTGCAACAACAGGAGAGCCAACTGGTGTGTAGACTATCTCACCACCAGCAGCTTTCACCGCATCCTCCACGCATTTTGACGATGAGATGGGAGTGACCACCAAACCCCCTCTACTCTTCTCAACATAGTGCTTTGCCATGATTGCCAGCATCACATCTTCATTCACAAATCTGCCTTTCTCATCTACAAATACTGCTCTGTCCGCATCCCCATCATGAGCAACTCCAATGTCTGCCTTAAAGTCCACAACGGCCTTTTTCAGCAGATCGAGGGATTCTTCAACAGGTTCAGGGTTTCTGGCAGGAAATCTGCCGTCTGGATTGCAATTTATCCCATAAACATCGCAGTCCAGCCTTTTCAGTATTTCCGGGGTTGTAAAGCTCCCTGCACCATTACCGCAGTCAACCGCAATCCTGTACTTCCTGTCAAGTTCAACGCTGTCAGCAACAGCCTCAATGTACCTCCTCAATCCATCATCTCTGTAAAGTTGCCCAACTTTATCCCACTCAGCAATCCTGAACTTCTTGCTCATGTAAACTCTCTCACTCTCCTCATCCATTTCTCTGTAGAATTCCACACCATTCTCCTGAACGAACTTTATACCGTTGTACTCTCTCGGATTATGACTTGCTGTGACTATAACTCCTGCTGAACATTCTGTTTCTTTAACGTAAAACTGAAGGGCGGGAGTTGGAGCTACGCCAATGTCAACAACATCACTTCCCGTTGACATGATCCCGGCGGAAACAGCAGATTTGAGCATTGAGCTTGAGATTCTCGTATCACAGGCTATTGCAATTTTCCCCGGCCTCAAACTTCCAATTGTTCTTCCAAGATCAAGAGCCATTTCTGCTGTTAACTCAGAATTTGCAATCCCCCTGACACCGTTGGTTCCGAAAAGCTCTCCTGCTCCTCCTGCTCTCATAGCGATTATTCAGGATGAATGTTCAAAAAGTTTTTTACTCAAGCGATTTATGGCTCTATTGATGTTTGAAAGACTGGTTGTTAATCGACCCCTCTTCACAATCCTCCTAATCTCTGTCATCATATCCTTCTTTCTGATCTCTGCCTCCAATCTTAAATTTGGTTCAGCAGAGTACTCTGATAGCTTTCCACCGTGGGATGAGATCTATCTCAAATACGAGCTCTACTACAAGGATTTTGGTCTTGCACCAGAAAATGTCTATGTTTTTGTGAAATCGGACGATGTTCTGACAAGAGATGTGTTTGATTACATGCTGTCCCTTCAAAACGCCCTTGAGCACATAAATGGTGTTTAAGGTGTTCCCCTAACTCACCATTTAACCTCAATTCATATAGCCCCATACTAAAAACAGACATCTGATTCACTTCCTATTCCAATGGGACAAAACCATATTACCCTAAATCTAAAATAAAACCA
>JAPDIY010000043.1 GCA_029259335.1 Archaeoglobi archaeon | reverse complement strand
ACGTAAACCTTCTCGGGCCTGGCCTTCACCGCCATTGCAATCTCCTCTGCCCTCCAATCCTGCCCACGTACTTCTTCATCGCTTCTATGATGTTGTCGCCCTGCTCGTCCGGGCGGAGGAAGTTCCTCGTCGCCCACACATATTGAACGGCTATCGCAGCATAGTTGCCCATGCCCAGCGTTGCGAGGGCGTATGCACCGGTGATGTTCTTAACAAGCTCCTCGCACGCCCTCATTCCCTTGGCGTTGAACAGGCCGGTGAGGCTGATGGTGAAGCGCCTCACGAGGTTGCAGCCCGTCGCACCAAGAATGGCCCTGGTGTGGTCGGTCGTGAGCAGCGGATTTTCGGGCTGTGCGTATTGTGCTTGGAACTGTATCGGATGGTAGGTCTCTATCCTGCTCGGGTCAATCGGCAAAGACGAATCCGCCAGATCCACCACCTCCTCTTCTTATTTCATCCATTGAGGAAACCAGAACCGCTATCCCGCCGAAGACGTAGGTTATGGGAAGGAGAACTGAGTGGGAGTCCCCCGCAAGGCTGTGCGTGACGTTCACAACGCTGCCGTTGTCTGCAAAGTAGTAGGTCACTGCACACCCTCACCCATCGCCACCGCTCCGAGCACTATCAGGCCGATGCCGCTCACAACTCTGGCCGAGGAGCCTGCGAAGGCCAGGACTACGAGCACGGCCGTGCACAGGATAAAAAATAGGAAGTCCATACGTAACATAACCTCCCTCTTCCCCTTTACCTCCCTAAGAACACGAGCAGCAGCGAGATGGCCACCGCCACTGGAATCACGCCGATGACCGTCGCCGTTATTCCGGTGGCGTTCTCCAGTGCGGTGTTGACGACGTCGATCACTATGGGCAGAGCCACTCCGACACCCAGGATCGCCGCAATTATGAGTCCGAGGATCCAGTCGGTTACGCTCATGGCACCGGCCGTGTCCTCCCTGAATGCCCTAAAGGTCTCCAAGAATCCGTGGGGGTCCTGTGGGACGTCCATGTTCCTCTCTGCGAGCCATGCGAGGAACTCCATCTTTGTCTTCTCGACCTTCTCCGGCGTCACTCCGAACCTGCCCACGACGCTCCAGGCCCAGTCCAGACCTCTCCCAAACACCGGCTCTCACCTCCTTCGCCACAAAGTTATCAGCAACCAAAATATATTTTTTCTATGCAATATAATTAATATAATTCATATGAATCATATTGTAGCAGGTATAAGTAAATACTCAGGCGAGTAGTTGGTGTGATGAGGTATAAGGAGGTTCTATCAGAGAAGCTGGAGCAGGTTGACTACCTGTACAGCGTCAGAAACTGGTTGCCAGCGAGGGCAGACATCCTGTCTGAGATGATTGAGGTCTGCCGCGAGGCGGGGCTTGAGATAATCACACACGATGAGTGGCTGGAACTGCACGTAAAGGCCCTGACAGCGCACAACCCCCAGGCAGAGGCGGAGCTGCGAGTGGCGCTGAATGTGCTCAAGGCGAGACTGCTGAAGCTGTGCGCCGAGAACGGGCTGATGAGGAGAGTTAGGGAGGTCGTGGTGGGTGGACTGGAGGATGCGGAGGTGGTGTGAGGGTTGGCAGCAGTGAAGTACTATCTCAGCAGGCTGATAGAGGAGGCGCACAGGAGCGAGGGTTTTGTTTCGGCCTTCGTGTATGGGCCTCAGGGTGTGGGCAAGACGAGCTACTGTCTGCACGTCGCTGCTGACGTTTACGGGAGCTGGGATTTAGCTTTGAAAAGCCTGTACTTCGACCCGATGAATGCGATAGACGCCATGCTGGAGAGGATAGAGATGTTGGAGAGCGGGGAGGTTGATGAGAGAGTAAAAGTGATGATAATGGACGACGCTGGAGTTTGGCTGAGCAAGTCGAGCTGGTGGGAGGAGAGCAAGCAGGAGTTCGGAGAGCTTTTCGACCTGATAAGGTCGGCCTGCAGCTGCGTGGTATTCAACTCGCCCGGGGACAACATAGTCAGCAGGATCGCCAACGAGATAATGTTCAGGATAAAAGGTGACGAAGATAAACGCCGAGATACGAAATGCTGCAAGAGATGGGATACAGGGTGAATCCGGAGAGGCATAGGGTGGCCGCAATCTACAGACACAACCTGACGCCCATGTTCAAGAGCTACGTGAAGAAGGTGGCCTACGACGTGTTTCCCGCCCACTACCCGGTCCACGATGAGTATAAAAGGATCAGGTTAAAGTTTGTAAGAGGAAAGCTTGAGAACGTAAGGGCCGCTTTGGCTGCCAAGAGGGCCGAGAGGTTGGTAGTCGACGGGAAGATCAACGAGGACATAATAACAGAGCAGATAATCGAGCTGATGGAGCTCGGTTTGCCGAAGGTGAGAATAGCGAAGATTCTGGGCATAAGTCCGAGAACGTTGTACGAGCGGATCAAAAAAATCAGGCTCGGTGCGACTACCTCACAAAAATGACTGTGTTTATCTTTCCGGCGAGGTCTCTGTCTGCGGTGGCGAGAGGAGCGTTGTACTTCTCGGATGCAGCAACGAAGAGGGCATCATATGCTGTTATCCTCTTTTCAACGGCGATTTTAAATGCGAGATCGTAGAGTCCTGCAGAAAGGATGATCTGACAGACGGAGTCTATAAACTCAATGCACTTGCTCAGTCCCTTTTCCACGATGTCTGCAGATTCACCCTCAAAGACGACCTTCTTCCACGCAACATTCGTGATCTCAGCTATTGCGAGGTCGAGAGTGTAGAGAACTTTGGATTCCTTTATTATCTTCTCTGCCTTGGAAGCTACGTCATCCTCTCTGAAGAAAACTGCTGCGATGACATTGGAGTCGAGGATTACCTTATCTGGCATTTCGATCCTCTCTTATCATTTCAGAGATCTTCGAGGTTTTCATCTTGCTTCTCAATTCCCTCGCCTCTGCAAGCAGCCTCCTCTTTGCCTCTTCACGAACTCTCTCGATTATCATCTTCCGGATCTCCTCCTGCCAGTTCACGTCTTTCATCCTTTCCATCGCTTCGCGAATATCCTTTGGTATCCGTACACTATATGTTGTTGTGGACATATCATGTAAACATGGTTGGAAGAGGTATATATTACTTGCTGGAGGTCTGTCTCTGTCCTTGATTTTCTTATATGGTATGGCAAAAGGGTTCTCGACGAGGAGTTTTACTTTCTCCACGATTCTGTCTCTCGTTGTTGCATCGAGCTTGTCAAGGAACTTCTTTGCCTGTCGGCTGAGGAAAATCTCGAACGTCATTCGAGTGGGAACTTCTCTCCTTTTTCCATCTCAGCTTCGATCTCCTCGAGCTCTTTCAGCTCCTCCTCGCTAAGTTCCTCAAAACCCATGAAGTTGTCCATCTTGCTGTTGATGATCTCAAGCTGCTTTTTGATTCTCTGCAGATGTTCGAGAATGGCATTTTCTTGCATGCTTAATGATTTGTTCGTAGAAGTTGATAAAAGTTACTTCGAGCATTCCTCGATTTCCTCAAGCTTTTGCAGAACGAAACGGCCGAAGTCCGTGAGGACGTATGCTTTCGAGCCCTTTGGCGAATCTTCGAGCAAAATTGGTTTGGCACTCCTTTCACCCTCCGCCCTTTCCCTCCTGCTCTTCCAAACTCACCCCTTCCTTGTATACCCTCTCAATCTCCTCCAAAAGCTCAAGGATGCGTTTTCCCGTTGGTGTGAGCATGTAAGTTTTTGTTCCAGCAGGAGTGTCATATTGCAGACAATTTGAACGAGTCCAAGATCGATTAGCTCTTTAAGACGGAAACTTAGAGATTTTTTGTCTTTGAGTTGAGCTTCCAACCAGCTCCAAAGGATTGATCGGCGCCAAATCCGTTTTGATTGACAGCGATGGGGACGCGGAGGTGCTTTCCGCATGAAGGAAAATGTGCATGTGTGCGTAGATGGCGATGTTTGGGGGCAGTTTAAGACCTACGTCCTCAACAAGCACGGTAAGCTTCACGGAGTTTTAGGTGAGGAAGTTAGCAGGGCTCTTGAGCTGTATCTTCTGATGCAGAGCAGAGACAGCATCTACGATGACATTTTACGGCTGCTGAGGGCAGCTAAGAGGTTCAACAAATCCGTAACCTCGATCATCTCTCGGATCAACGAGGCGGAAGTTAAAACGCTGAGTGAGTTCGGGGTGGTGTGAATGCTCGAACCCGAAGCAGTCATCGTTGAGCCGACATCCCGAATTCTGCGAAAGAAGCTGACGGATGAGGACGAGATCTTTTCCGGGGTTTACCTCGAAATCAAGGGCAATAACCTTGAAATTAACATAGCGGGTGTAGCGAAGGAGGCAATAGTGGAGGTAGGGCTGTCGCCAACCCTCACCAAGTCCGTAGAGATCAAAGCGATGGTTGGGGACAAAAAGATCACAGTCTGCCTCACCCACGAGATCGTGGAGATGATTGAGGAGGCTCTATGCAGGAGGTAGTCTTCCTCAAGGAAGAGAACAGGAGACACGCTCTCGTTAGGCTCACCCTCCACCTTGAGCAGGAGCTTATCGATGATCTGATGGAGGTCGCCTCAAGATGCGGTATCGCCGTAAGGTCGCCCGAGTACGTCATCAGGAGGTTCCTTGAGGAACTCGTCAGGCAGGCCAAGGCGAAAGGGTAATGAACATGAGGGTGCACAAAAAGTTTGCATGCAAAAAATGTTTGTGTGTGCATCCCGCGAATGCGTATCCCAAGGATATTCAGAAAACGCCTCAGGATTTTTATCTGCGTGTAGAATTGATCAAAGCTGCAAAGATTTTCTTATTGTCTCTTTATTATAAAGAACCTAATATTGCAGATGTGATCAGGACATCAGAGCTTCGATCACGTGATCAAAGCTGCAAACTTTTCTTTGCAGATATGATCAGAGCTTCATTTTTCACGATTTTAACAAAAAATGCTCTGAAACCTGTGGGGTGTTTTCATGGGTCTTCTACACGTCGTAGTTGACGATGAGGTGCTTCAGGCATTCAAAAACTACGTACTTCAAAAATACGGCAAGCTACACGGAGTTTTAGGTCTTGAAGTGACCCGCGCCTTGGACGAATACCTTAAACTCTCTCTGGCAGCACACACAAACAAAAATGTGCAGCAAATTTTAAGCAAGCCCAACAAGAGACACATCGCCCTCCTCACCCACGTGGCTACCTTCAAGGAGATAACGAAGTCGGACATCGAGAGATACATCATGAAAAATTTCGGCAGCGACAAACGGACAAGGAACAAGTATATTCAGTTTCTCCTCAACGGCAGGTTCATCAGGGTCCTCAAGCCCCTCTACGGTGAGGTCATCTACGAAGTTGACAGGCAGAGGACTCTGGACTTCCTCAAGCAAAGCCTGAGCGAGGAGGAGTTCAAAGCCATCGTGGTTCAAACCGAGCCCGTCATCGAAAGCAGGGATAACGGAGATAGAGCCGCCATCAGCCAGTACGCAGCGGAGCGGTACCAAGCTGGAGACTCGATCAGCGAGATTAAGGAGAAGCTGGAGGGATTCGGTACGTTCTCCGAACAACAGATCAGGAACCTCATACGTAGTGTTATGAGGTTGGATAATGTACCTTAGCGTGGATACAACCCTTTAGACCTCAGGAACATCTCAAGGCCGATGTTGACGGCCATGCTAAGGCTTATGGCGTTCTCGGCAAGTATGTCTCTGAACTCCTTGACCACCATGACCGAGCAGTGGACCTTCTCCAGATTTACAAGACCGAGCTTCTCCTTAACGGCGAGCGGTGTGTCCAGCTCCTGCATCTTATCACCCTTTTATGATAACTATTCCGGCTCTGGTGTCAACGTCGAGGGTCAGCTCTTTACCCTCTTCCCACCCGAGGGCCTTTAGTATTTGCGATGGTATGGTGACGCTCAAGCTACCTCCTGTTCGCTTCAGCCTCACCTTCAGGTTAGAACCCATGTAATACTTTTATTCCTACGAGTATAAGAACATTGGAGGTTTGTGTCCGAAAAATTAAAGTCGTGCATCGAACCTGTTACGTTATGCACGCCCCCCGCACTTGCGATAAAACTCAGCTAAAAAACCTCTCCACGAAACACCCTTCACTCCTCAGAATCTCAACCTTCTTCATAAAGTCCATGTTGCCAATTCCGAGGTCATCAAGCTCGACAGTCACAGTACCGTCATAACCCAGATCGGCTATTTTCCTCAAAGCAATCTTCACAACTTCACCCTTGCTCGGCTGAATGTGCCTCCCCTTATCATCATAGTAACTGACATGAATGTTGCAGATTCTGTCAAAAAGCATCTCGATGAACTCCTCAACGCCTCCGTTCATCAGGGCATGCTTGATATCGAGGGTGAATTTGATATCATAAGCCTCAACAAAACCCTTTACTTCCTCCGCCCTTCTGCAGAGATTATTTATCCTGTTTTCCGAGTTCTCCAAACCCACATCCACACCTTTTATTTTTGCGTATCTACTCAGAATCCTCAGGTATCTGTTCAGAGATAGGTAGTCGGCCCATACAGGCTCTCTTGCAGCACTTCTTTTGCCAGCATGAATCGTCACTGGCCAAGCTCTCATTTTTGCCGCCAAGGAGACAGCGTACATGCTCTCCTTGAGTGTGAGGTCGCAGACGTCACTGTTCACCGACACAGGGTTCAAATCTAGAACAGGGGAGTGTATAGCCATCTCGTAATCTGAAAAGCATTCCAGCTTGTCCAAGCTCCTGTCAACCCAGAAATTTGGAGTTTCAGGCCAAAATTCAACACCGTCATATTCTGCAAGTTCGATAGCCTTCGCAATCATATCAGTGGAATATTCATAAAGAAACATTGATGAAAATAGCAGACGCATTACATCACCCTTCTTCTCCTATACTCCTCAACGAGCTTTTCGAGGCCTTCTACCTTCTTCTTCTTTATCTCCTCCATTCTTTTTTCGTAAACTTTCTCGAACTTCTCAGCATTAACAACCGCAATATCGTCTCCAATGAGAATCTCTACCTCATCAACGGAAATTCTTGGGATGTTGTATGATTCAAATGTCTCTGCAGCGAGATGAGACATTTCACTGCTGCATATCACCGCTTTAATTCCCTTCTTACACAGCATCTCTGCGATCGCAGCACTACCGCCACTCGAATCGAGGATGCAGATAACATCTCCTTCTGAAATTCCAAGCTCCTTTTCGGCCCTCTCCACTTCATCCTTCGTGAACTTCTTCAGAACTTTGACTTCCTTCCATCCCTGAAATTCGAGCAGCTTCATTTTTCTGAGAAGGTCAATCTTCTCCTTCAGCAAAGAAATCTCCTCGTCCTTCTCTTTGAGTTTCTTCTTCAGCTCATAAATCTCTCTCTCAAGGTTTCTGATGTAATTGTCCCTCCTGATTTTCTCGTGCTCCTCCTTCGAGATTGCACTCAGACGCATTCTCAGCTTCTCGATCTCCTCTTTGAGCTCAGAAATTCTGCTCGACAGTATTCTGTTCTCTTCTTTCAACTCTTCAATCAGTCTGTCCTTCTTCAAAATCTCCTCTCTGCTTACACTGTCACTCTGAGCTTTTTTGGCCACTTTTTCTTCCTTAAAATGGGTGGCGAATATATCTCTAAGCGGTGTACCTCTGATTATCTCAGCCTTAACCCTGTCAGAATCCATTCCGGCTGGCAATCTCTTCTCGATATTGCTAAGCTTGTTTTTGTAGCTGTTGTAGGCATCAATGGCTGCTGCGAGAGCATCCCTCTCGTGGTCGTTGAGAAGACGATATTTTGCCGTTAGACCTTTCTTTTTCTCCACACTCAGATCTTCTCTTGGTGTGTAAAGCACAGCATTGAAAGATGCTCTTATTTTGGAAACCAGATCAGGAGGGTTACTTTTGTCTGTTGCTACTACCACAGGCTTTCCCAGAGATGATATGTACTCAACAACTTCTCTACTGCTCCAGCCTTTTTTACTCTTAACATCCACCAGATTCCCTCTTAAATCCACTGCTGCAACGGCTGTGGTCGCTCCGGGGTCTATACCGACAATTGTGTAGCGAAGTGTCCTTAGGAGAGGTATGAACTCTATCTTCTCCTTCTCAACAGCCTCCACCTTAACCTGAACATCTCTCGTTTTGAAGGAATTAATCGGCACATCTTCTCTCGGAGCGTTGACGAGCAGTATCCCCTTAGATATCCCTCCGTAACCGCTCTTCACATCCTCAACAAACTCAAAACCCATCTCTGTAAGCTTATTTCTGATCTCTCTGTAAATCATCCTGACAGAGCCGTGAATCTTCCTGCCGTATTTCTTCTGCCTCCAGCCCCCCTTTCCCAAGCTTCTGTTCCTCGAAACGGTGATTTTTGTTTTGTCCGTAAACACTGAGATTTCACTGCCAATTCCAAAACTCGCAAGATATGCACATGCCCTTGCCTCGTCAATTGGATTCCTTATGTTGATCTTCAGCCCGAACCTTTTTGAAAGGCTTGGCAGAGAGGATCCCTTACTCGTCACCTGCACAAGCTTCGTCTTTGCCGGAGCATTCTTCAGAAAGAAAACAAGCTCCTCTTTGCTCTTGAAGACCTCGTAAATATTATCAACAGCAATGATTTCTGGTTTCTCTTCCCTAATCATTCTGAAAAGTTTGCTCCTCGAAACTATCTTTTCAAATTCATCACCATTCTCTAAAACAACAACTGCGTATCTCGGCTTAATTTTCCCGTGAACCGAGCCACCTACGATATCCACTCCAAATATCACACTCATTCTTGCATAATTCTATCTAAGGCAGAATTAATATCCTTTTCCATACGGTAAGTTCGGTTAAAGTAGGTCACAATATTCCTGACATCCCTCTCAAGTAACTCTCTCCATCCCTTTTCTCCAACCTCCACGCTCTGGGGAAAGTCTATAATCCAAATACCCTCAGCACTAACGAGAACGTTATACTGGCTCAGGTCTCCGTGCACGATACCTCTACGGTAGAATTTCCCAACCTCATCAAGGATCATATCCAGAACATCTTCCGGGTTCTCAACTTTAACTCTGTAAAGCTCCTTCGCATCAATCAGTTCCATGAGAACAGCGTTACCTTCCCACGCATAAACTTCTGGCACTGCCAGCCCCTGCAGCTTTCTGAGAGCACTGTACTCGTTTCTCGCAGACCTTATGGCAAGAACTGAGAAATGAAGGTCGCCGTAGTCCCTCTTCTCCTTAACTTTTTTGAAGCTCGTATGCCCAACTTTGTGAAACTTAACAACGCACTCACCGTATTTTTCAGAGTAGCAGTTGAAAACGGCACTCTCTTTCCCCTCTCCCATTATCTTTCCTATCGCCGAAACATGTCCTTTTCTGACAAGCCTGTTGAGAGAGTAGAGGCTCAAGCCGAGAAATGTGAACGTGGAACCTTCATATTCGGTCTGCTTGTTCTGGACAATGCGGAGATCTGAGAGGTACCTCAAAATGTTTCTCGTCTTCTCCTCCCCAATTCTGGCCTGCGAGGCAATAAGCTGAATGGGAACGTATTCGTAATCCCAGAGATTTCTGAAAATGGCATCAAGTATTTTCCAGGAGTGTTTTCCCATTTCCTGATACAGTTCAGCGAGGTTCACGATTGAAATTCGGCAGTCTGCTATTTGATCTTTCTCCTCAGATTGAACCGTAGAAAGCGTTCTCGAATATCCTCTTGACTTCTTCCCCACTTGAAACTCTGGGGCTGAATCTAAAGCTGAGATCCGTCATGGTGAAATCAACGAGTGTTTCAAGTTTTTCGAAGAACTTTCGCTTTTTCGCCAGCAAGATAGAATTGGAGAACATGAGGGGTGAAGAGAGCTACGCATACTCCGTGATGAATGTCGCTTTTAAGCTGACAGCATCGCTGAAGTCGCTGTGGAGAGTGCACAGGTAAAATTCGAGGGCATGGGTTAGAGCATCAATTCCCGTGCTGACGACGAGCTTTTCTGGTAGTTTTTCGACGAGTTTGTAGTTCAGCAGAGAGACGTCGGGCATTAAGTGAGTGTTTATTGCCGATTTACAACACCAATTACGCTGCCACCACCAACAGCAAATCAAAAATTTTTACGTCATGAGCAGTCCAAAACACAAATATAATACCAACATGCTATTGCAGATATGAGAGAAATTTCCGAGATTTGCAGCAGAATAATCGATGCAGTCTGTAATGTTTACGTTGGAAACAGGGAGATGGTTGAAAAAATGCTTGCTGCCGCTTTAACAAATGGAAACATCCTTTTTGAGGATTATCCGGGTCTGGGAAAAACACTTCTCGCCAAGGTTTTTGCAAGAGTTATTGGGGCAGATTACAAAAGGGTGCAGTTCACTCCAGATTTACTCCCATCGGACATAATCGGGATAAAAATATGGCGTGGTAATGGTTTTGAATTTATTAAGGGTCCTCTGTTCACCAACGTTCTGCTTGCGGATGAGATAAACAGGAGCCCTCCAAAAACCCAGGCTGCACTGCTTGAGGCGATGGAGGAAAAGCAGGTTACAGTTGAGGGCGAAACCTATAGGCTCGACCTTCCGTTTTTTGTGATAGCCACGCAGAATCCTATTGAGCAGGAGGGAACGTATCCTCTCCCTGAAGCTCAGATGGACAGGTTCATGCTCCGAATAAGGCCCGGCTATCCTGAGACGATCGAGGAGGAGATGAAGATACTCAGAAGAAGGATGGATTGGAAAAAGGATGATCCGACTGAAGACATTGACCCCATCATTACCTTATCCACGTTTGAGAAAATGCAGAGGGCAGTTGAGAATGTATATGTTGATAGGACAATTCTTGAGTACATCTCAGAAATTGTGAGGGCAACAAGAGCTCATGAACTTGTGGAGCTCGGCTCAAGCCCTCGCGGTGGTTTGGCTTTGCTCAAGCTGGGCAGGGCCCTCGCCGTTATAGATGGCAGAGATTATGTCATTCCTGATGATGTGAAGAGAGTTGCTGTTGAAGCTCTCAGCCACAGAATAATCCTGAAATTCGAATATGCTGTTGAGGGATTGAGGGCAGAGGAGGTTGTAAAAGACATTCTCGGAAAGGTGAGGGTACCCAAGTATGAGACTTAGAAGAGTTAGCAAGTCTCTCATAGTAACTTCAATTTTTCTCCTTGCCCTTTCAGTTGTATTTACTTCCATCAAGCTGCTTGAGGTGGCGATTCTCCCCCTTCTAATTCTTGCTTTTCCCAACATCCCCTTTAGAGTTAATATAATCGCTGTGAACTTTGAAGGAGGAGAGAGGGTTGGAGAGCCATTATCGGCTACTATAAAATTGAAAATTGCTGGGTTTGGAATAATAAAGGCGATGCACGTTTTGCCAGAGCCATTTGAGCTTGTTGAGGGATCTAATGCAAAGGGAGGATTTGTAGCTGGAATTAGCAATATGGAAATCAAATATGTCTGCGTTCCGATGAAGAGAGGAAGTTACAGCTTGGGAAAGCTCTTGTTGGAGGCAGAGAACGTTTTTGCCACGAGAAGGATCAGAAGAGTTCTTGATTTTGAGAAGGAGATCGAGGTGAAGAGCAGGGTTTACAGAATCAGAAGGGTGGAGGCAAGAAGAGGGGTTGCGAGAAGACCAATTCCGGAGATTGATGTTTCAAAGGCAGGTGTTCCAGGGACGGATTTCAGGGAGATACGCAAGTACAGTTACGGCGATCCGGTTAAGTTCATAAACTGGAAGGCTACTGCAAAACTAGGCGAGCTGATGGTGAATGAGTTTGAGAGAGAAGGGAGGAAGGCTGTATGGATATTTCTCGATGCAAATCCGTATATGCTTCACGGTGATATCAGGAGGAACTGTTTTGAAACGGCCATAGAGATTGCAGCCTCTCTCTCGTATTTCTTTGCGGTGAGGGGACATAAAGTTGGGGTCTATGTTGTTGGCCACGGCATCACTCTTTACCCCGAATCCGGAAGAAGACAATTCAACAAGATCTTCTCAACTCTGATGAGGCTTGATGTGTCTGGAAAACAGGAAGATTTCGGAATTGCTCTTGATAAGGCCAAGAAGTACATTGAAGCCGTAAAGCCCGCTTCAATTTTCATTACAAGAGCGGAATACAGCAATCCTGTGGATGCTGCTGTCAGAGCTATGGGACGAGCGAATCTTCCTGTTTCCGTTATAACGGTAAAATCCAGGGCTGAGACCGGTACGCTGGCATCTACAGTGGTTGAGGCTATAGGCGAGAGTGCTGTACGGAATTTGAGAGCGGCTGGTGTCAGCGTTATAGAGGTGGAGGCTGGTAAGCCTGTGGAAAAGGTCATGGTGGGGATTGCGAGATGATTTACCTGATAAATCTTCTGATTGCTGAAGTTGCTGCGTACATCACCTATAGCAGCTTTGTTGACTCTCCACTCAGCTACTTCATCCCATATCCTGCCGAAATGCTACTTTTCGCGTTTCCGTTAATTGGATTGCTCTTCAAGAGACCTTTCAACTTTTACTTCTACTCACTTCTGGTTTTCTTCAATATATCTCCGATTATGCCGGACTCCGAGTTTTTAAAGGGATTCATTAATACCCTCTACGCATTTGGAATCAGAGATGTTGCAGAAAGTCTCTACGCAGCCTTCTCTTCCTACAGTGGCAGTATCGAACCGCTTTTGACTGTGACTTGGCTCTACATAACCGCAGAAATCCTCCACGGGAACTGGGAATCGATTAGAACGGCAAAAACAAACGGCGTTCTGTGCGAGAGATGTAATCTTTCCTATCTACCAGCCTTCCTCTTTTCTCTCATTATCTTTCTTCTTTACCCTCTCATCCTCAACCTGAAAGTGGAGTTTGAAATGGACAGGATTCTTTCTGCAGCCATAGGCATTTTTGCTTTTTTTGCCGGGGTATACATCCTCGCAAAAAGTGTGGAGGAAAAAGATGAAATTATATCTCCTTGAGCTTCTCTCTCAGCTTTCTCGCACATTTAATGCTGACATCGAGAAGTTCATCGAAGAGCTTCTCATTCAGCAGATATCCGCCACTCTTCTGCATTGCTACAACGTTGTCGTCCTGATCGGTTGAGATCGTCAGGGTATTTTCTCCAACGCTCATCTCCTCTCTGCAGGGATCAACGAGGTATCTGTTGTTAATTATCAGCGACGTGACCGAGACTGGGAGATCCCTTACTGGCAGGAGATAGTCTTCTCCAAGCTCGAATCTCTCTGCAGGAACTTTTGTATTCAGCAGTGCAGCTATCGCAGCCAGAGCTGAGGCGTCAAGCAAGTTACCATCATCATCCAGAGCATGTATGTCAACGAAAACTATCCAGACCTTCTCTCCTTCCTCAATTACGAGCTTTGATAGATCAACAGCCTCACTCTCCCTGATCCCTCTATCAACAACCCTCGCCAGCTCTATCGAACTCTCATCCGGCGGACCGGGCTCAAAGGTTGGCGATGCAAGTGGAACGAGTTCTGCATTTACTATTATCACACCCTTGTCAGGTGTATCGGGATAGGGCTCTCCCGGCTGCATTTTAACTCCGACAACAACCTGCGTGTTGCCAAGTTTTACAAGTGCAGAGCCTTCTGCTTTCTCAACAACATTCGGTATGATCTCGACATTCCTAAACTCATCAAAAGCCCTGCCGTCAATCCTCTCTCCATCTCTGAGTTTGGAGAGAACGTAGTCCCTCTTGATGTCGACCAGAATATCTTCAGGCATCCTCTCTCCCCTCCGCTATCTCGTCCATTTCTTCTCCTGCCTCTAAGTACCTCTTCAGAATTGCCTCCTTCTGCATCTCGTAGATCTTCAAAGCTCCCTTCTTAGCAAGCTCTACTGCTCGCTTTACCTCCTCCTTTGTCATGCAACCATCCATCTGAAGCAGGGCTATGGACTCGATCTTGCCGTTTCTTATCAGGAAGGCAAAGGGCATGTCAGCCTCTCCAAAATTGTCTTCTTCCTTCATTGGATCGAGAACGATCTGCCCGTCGGCCTTCCCCACAGCAACTGAGGTTATTATACCCTTCATCGGCACGCCTGCATCCACCAAGGCCACGCTTGCAGCGTTTAGGCATGCAGTCCTGCTGCCAGCATCAGCCTGCAAAACTTCGACAAAGATGTCTATGGCGCTTCTTGGAAACAGCTCCTTCATTATAACAGCCTCAAACGCCTCCTTGCTAACCTTCGATATCTCAATGCTCCTTCTATCTGGCCCCGGCCTCTTCCTCTCCTCGACACTGAACGGAGCCATGTTGTAGCGATATCTTATTATCGCCTTGCTCGGATCCTGTAGATGCCTCGGATGCACCTCTCTTGGCCCGTAAACTGCTGCTATTACCTTATTTTTTCCCATTTCAAGATAGCAGGAACCATCTGCCCTCTTTAGAACATTTGCCTCGATCTTGATCGGCCTAAGTTCATCAAATTTTCTCCCGTCAAGACGAAGACCATCAACAATCAACTTTTCAGGTTTTTCATTGTATTCCGACATCCGACTTCCTCCTCTTAATAAATTCAGCAACTCTATCTGTTAAACCTTCCGTATGAGCCTCCTCCTCAATCAGGTAAATTGCCTCCTCTGCAATCGAAACCTTTTTCCGATCACCGTTTACCCATATCAGCCCATTCTGACCCACTATAATCTGAACATCAAGCTCACTTTTCAGCAGCTTAATCATACTCCCTTTCTTTCCTATAACCCTAGGGACTCTTGCAGGGTTTATGGCAACAATTCTGCCGAACCTTATCGCTCTGCATATTCTGTCCTTCATTGTCAGCGTAACCTTCATTTTAGGATCGATGTTGAGAACCTTTGCAATGATAGCATCACCGATATCAAGTACCTCGTTCGCCTTTTTGTTTGGCTTCATCTCTGGATTCTCGTTTACAGGCAGAAAAGCTTGATATGGGGAGTAGATATCAACAACCCATCCGTTTCCCGCAACTTCTCTCACGATCCCGATAACAATATCACCTACCGAGGGCGTGTATCTGCCCTTCAGAGGTATAACCCTGACATGCGTTTCGGTTTCATCAAAAAGTCCGATAATTTTTGCGTAAACCTTCCCGTTCTCAACGTACGTCCCATAACCGGCAGCCCTTGGGTTTGTGGAAAGCAAGTCTCCGGGAAGAACGATCTTTCTCATTATCCAATCCTCCTCAAAACTTTTGTAAGAGCTTCTCCTTTAGCAACTTTGCCGAGTAAGTCCATGAGCTCTCCATACATCCCGGACGGAATGCGCATCACACAGATCCAGCTTCCATCTTTCTGCCACTCCTCTTTGGTTATCCCTCCAAAGTTGTAAAGAGCCGAAATTGCTTTTCCGGTATATTCAGGTGGTATTTTTATGGCGATCTCAGTCTCTTCAAATTTAAGCGGGAGTATGGGTTTCAGTGCCTTTACAATATCCTTTATCTGTGCTTCTACAGGCTTGAAAACGTCTATGTGAACTTTAGCCTCTTCCAGAGCCCTTTCAATTCTTGCGGGTGGATGGGGAGCGTTTGTTCTGGGATCAATCGTGTTCCTACTGATAAAAGTGATGATCTGCTTTCTTTTCGCCTCAAGCATCTCCTTTCTCTGCTCTGCCGTTATCTGTACCTCGCCTTCGAGTATTATCCTTCTCGCAACATCGTAAATGTCGTCAGTACCAAAAGCTTTTCTCAGCTCTTCGGAAGAAGCTCTCTCTCCTTTCTTTGCATCCTTGAATATCTCCTCTGCTGCAAGCAATTCTTCAAAGTTTACTTCCTTCCCCTCCTTAAGGTCCCTTGCAAGATAAGGGTCAACTAAAACTTCGTATTCCTCTCCCCCTCTGCGGAGCCTTGCAATTACAGCCTTTTCGAGGGATACCATACTACCGCTACTTCTTAAGTTCTTCCCTTATCTTCTCATTTGCTCTATCGATGTACGGCACGAGTTCGTCTGCAGTCATATCTCTGAACTGTCTGTCCTCGAGTTTGACGTATCCCACTTCAATATTCTCTGCCAAAAGCTCGCTTTCTATCGCCTTGCCCATTGCCACCAGACCGAGAATCAGCACTTCATCAAAATTCATGTCTGGTCTGTACTCCTTCTCGAAGTACTCAACAACTGTATTTCTGCCCATACCAATCGCTGTAGCCTTGTACTCCAGCAGAGCTCCACTTGGGTCTGTTTCGTAAAGCTTCGGAACCTCGTCAACTCCAGCAATTAGCAGGGAAACACCGAAAGGTCTCACTCCTCCATACTGCGTGTATTGCTGCTTGAAGTCACATATCCTCTTCGCAAGCTCTTTGACCGTTATGGCCTCATCATACGTTAGGCGGTTAATCTGAGCCTCTATTCTCGCCCTATCTATCAGAACTCTTGCATCTGCAACGAGTCCCGATGTAGCAGCGCAGATGTGCTCGTCAATTTTGTATATTTTTTCAATCGTATCTGCTTCAAGCAGCTTGCTGCCAACCCTTTTATCGGCGATTAGGATAACACCATCCTTGCACTTAATTCCAATTGCAGTGGCTCCTCTCTTTACAGCCTCTCTCGCGTACTCAACCTGGAACAGCCTCCCATCTGGACTGAAGACTGTGATGGCTCTATCATATCCCATCTGGGGTAAATGCATATCTACACCTCCAAATACTTTCTTTTACACCTTTTTATCGTTCCGCTAACTCCTATGGTCAGCGGAATTACCCTGATCTCGCCTATTCTATCAATCAGCGTAAAGGCCACCATCACCTTTTCCATCGCTTCTCTGTAGCAGCGTATTATTCCTTTTTTCCCGTCGAAGTATTCCAGCCTCATTCCACTCCCTGCTGCGAAGCATTCGCCAAACAGAGAGATCATACTGTCCATCAGTGCTCGCGAAAGTGACCTCTCGTCAACTTCCTTTTCTGCTATAATTCTGAAGGCAATATATCTTTTTCTGCTTCTCAGTGATGGTGGCAATCCCTTCACGTTTTGCTTGAGACGGGACGTGAAAAAAAGTTTGTGATGGATGCTGAAATTGTCGTGGCAACTACTGTCAGCAAGAGGCTGAGATACGACAGTGGAGACATTGCAAAGAACTTTCCAGCCATTCCGTTAACTGATAGCATCGCTATAAAGGCAAGCCATACCATTATGCCAAAAGCAAGTCCTGCTGCTAATGCAGTCCTGAGATTTCTTGATGCAATCCCAACAGCCAGCCCTCCAACTATCAGCCCTACCCAATGGAAGTAGGAGATGATCAGACCGATGGCAAAACCAACCAGAACTTTAGTCCAATCCCTCATTTGCTCACCTCGAAAACTATTTTCTCCCCTCTAACTTCAAAATCAAGGGACTTGTATTTGCCATTCGCCCACATCTCAAGCTGGTCGTAGTAGTGCTTCGAGAAGTAGTTGCCAGAGTTTCCGCCGGGAATAATGCAGTAGTTTCTATCGAAGTTCACTATCATCCTCCAGCTACTCCCTGCCTGTGACAAACCAGTTCCCCAGTCAACGGCTCTTCTGAAGTTAAATACAGTGTAATCTGAGCCGTTCATGGGCATTGAAGGATAATCAAAGAATTTCACGATACTGCTGAACGGGTGCTCAATGTTCAGTTTGTTGTAGTCTCCATACACTCTGTATTCTTTCTCTTCAATCTCTTTCACCGTCAGCTCCATAGCTCTTGCCGCTATATCATCTCTGTTCTCTTTTTCAGGCGTTCTTATGTCATCAAACCACCTGCTGTCTTTGTCAAGATTCTGAAGGGTATAGAGGTGAGGATAGAAGCTGCTGTCAAGTCCGGCAGAGTAAAACTTATCGCCGAAAGTTTCATTTATGAAGTTTTTGAGCCATATCGAAAAGATCAGTGCCTCTTTTGAATCCTTGGTCATTCTGAGGTCCCATTCTCTCAGCTCTTCGGCATATTTTCTGGCTTTCTCGCTCATCTTTCCTTCTGCTTCGAATATGTAAGGTGTGAAGAATTCAGCAGGCTTCGAATAGACATCCCTCTGCATCTCCATGAAGAACTCAGGAGTCATTTTAACACCAGAATTGACAGCGTTATCTAGCATCTCGTAAATTCTCATCCCTCTGTACGGATCTGCGAAGTACATCGAGTCACCCAGATAGTGCTGATATCCAAACACGACCCTCTGATTTGCCGTTGCGACATATTCAGGGTTAATTAGGTGGGGAATCTCCTCGAAGGGTATGAATCCTTCCCACGTTGATACACCGTAAGGGTTGAAGCCCCTCCACTCTCCCTCTCCCGCCGAGCCGTTGAATATGATGTTTCCAGCTACCTCCTCTCCGTTAATAAGCCTTATCGGATACTTTCCGGCGGGATAGTACATGATGTTCCCGTAAATGTCCGCATACACAACGTTCTGGGCTGGAACATCGAAGTATCTCAACCCCTCCATGAATTCTGTGATGTTGTGGGCATGGTTGTATTTGTATATCGCAAGAGATTCAGTAGTGGCTGTCAGCCCAGTCCATGCAACTGCCACCTTTGAGCCATACTTATCGATCAGCGGGCCGTGAACGGTTTTTTCAACAACAACTTCCCTCTCTTCATACCCGTTGCCGGTTTTAACTCTCACCTTCTTGATTTCTTTCTCTGGCTCCAGCCACTGCCCCTTGTAGTAGTACTTACCGTCTTTCCAGACATAGTAGTAGAAGTCGATCACATCAGCCCCTACATTCGTGAACCCCCACGCAACGTAGTCGTTCATCCCGATTATAACAACAGGCACTCCGGGAAGAGTAACTCCCCTTACGTTCTCCCCATTAAGCTGCAAATGCATCTCGTACCACACTGGAGGGGCGATAAGCAGAAGATGCGGATCGTTGGCGAGCATGGGCTTCCCGTTCTTCGTATACTTCCCTGAAACAACCCAATTGTTTGATCCAATCCCCTCTTTTGCTTCAAAAGGCTTAAGCCAGTCGAGAAGTGACTTGTTCACGACGTCAGTCCTGATTATTGGGTAGCTGTGGTTCATGTATTCTGGGTAAAGCTCTAAAGCATCTTCTCCAAGCTTTTCAACAATTAGGGCTCTCTTCAGATCCCAGAATTTGCCTGTTAACCCCCAAGCCATTTCTTTCCCCATGATCAGAGTATCCTCTGGCCTCCACTTTTCAGGTTTGTATCCCGCAAGCTTGAATTCTGCTGGTAGTTCGTTGTGCTCAATGTAGTAATTTACCCCATCACTGTAAGCCTCAAGCAACTCTCCAAGTTCTGTTTTCTTTAGAATACTCCATGAGGCTTCTGCTGCTCCGACAAAGTCCATCTTGATGTGAAATACATCTGAATCGAAGAAGGCTTCTCCAAAAACCTCGCTTAACTCTCCCTTCATCAACCTTCTGTACAAGTCCATTTGGAAAAGCCTGTCTTTCGCTTGAACATAGCCAATGGCAAAGGCCATCGCCTTTTCGTTCTCTGCAACAATGTGAGGTACCCCGTATTCATCATAGTAAACCTCAGCGTGTCCGTATGGGCTCGGAATCACTTTCTCCTCACTCTGCTTCCACAGCGATCCACTGAAGGGGGCGAGAAGATTGAGATAGTTGTATGCTGCTGCTAAGAACAACACGAGTAAAATCAAGGATAGAATTCCGAACTTTTTCATGTAGCTGTTTCAATCCTTGAAATATATATCAATTTTGCATTAACTTTAATTGCACAAACTCAGAAATCAACTATGAAACTTTACCTTGTTCAGCACGGTAAGGCCAAGCCGAAGGAGGAGGATCCGGAGAGATCGCTTGCAGAGGAAGGGATAAGCGAGGTTGAAGTGGTTGGAGAGTTTTTAAGGAAAGCTGGGGTTAAGCTGTCAAAAATCTTTCACAGCGGAAAGATGAGGGCTTTGCAAACCGCGGAAATCTTAGCAAAACATATCGGTGCAGAGATTGAGAAGGCAGATGGACTGGAACCTCTGGCAGAAATAGATATCTGGGTTAAAAAGCTTGAAGAAACTAAGGATGACATCATGCTCGTAGGCCATTTACCTCATCTGTCAAGACTTGCAAATTACCTCATAGCTGGGAATCAGGAACTTGACGCAATAAGCTTCAGGTTCGGGGGAGTAGTGTGTCTTGAGAGGGATGAAGGCGAGAAGTGGAGAATACTGTGGATCATACGACCAGAGATTGTCAGATAAATTTCAGATTTAGTTATGATACCTGTTCAGCATGTAGTTTCCTAAAATTATTTCCCACCATCAAACCACCTCCAGCAGTAACCCAGTACTCTTTCAGGTGGAAGCTTTCTCAAAAATGCTTGATAAGGAGTCTCTAATTCATCCAAATTAAGACTCATATGGGGTCTTTTGTGATTATACCACTCAACAAACTCATCCAAGGTTTCAAAGTATCTCATCTTGGCCTCCAGTGTGCCATAGAACCTCTCTATCTTTCCATTCGTCTGAGGATGGTTTACTCTGCCTACAATATGCTTAATACCATTCTCAGCGA
>JAPDIY010000022.1 GCA_029259335.1 Archaeoglobi archaeon | reverse complement strand
GCCAACAAAACAAGAATAAAAGCAGAAAAGCTGAACATGGTTCTGGTTTATCTGCCTCCCTACTCTCCCGATCTGAATCCGATTGAGCAGATCTGGAGGGTTATAAAGAGAGTTCTGTCTCCTCTGTTCATCAAAACGTTGGAAGAGCTTAAGGAAGTGATTTCGGATTGTTTTTATCAGTTAACTCAGAGAATGAGCTTTGCAGAAAAGTGGATAAGAAAGTTCTTGAATTTTGGTTAAGTTAGTTATGTCAGATACTATAAATATGATTGACGACCATTCCTGACGCTGTATAACCATCTCCAAAATCCCAAGTGTAGTTTACTATGTAGCCATCCGGGTTAATACCTGCCGACTCAGAAAATTATAGCAGTTGGGAGGAGTTTCTCAGGCTTCTCAAAAACTCTTACATGTTCAAGACGTATTAACCACCTTACGGAATCACAGGGAAAACTTTTTAACATTAAAGTTCATTATGTATATGGAGCTTAAATACAAAATCGGGTTTCCGAGCCTTTATTACCCCAGAATCTCTTTGGCGGACAGAATTGACCATGCTGCAGAGAAGTTTGGTGAAAAAACTGCTATAATCTCGGCAGAACCAAGATTTCCATCGGAGTTTCCAGAGAAAATGAACTTCGTCGAGATTGCCGAAACAACAAAGAGATTAGCTTCAGGCTTTGCCAAGAAAGGTGTGAGGAAGGGTGAGCACGTTGCTGTATGCGTTCCCAACTCTATTGATTACGTCATGTCCGTCTATGCCCTCTGGAGGGTAGCTGCAACTCCCGTGCCGGTAAACCCGATGTACAAGTCATTTGAGCTTGAACATTTGCTCAACGACAGCGAGGCGACGACATTGATCGTCCACAGAATGCTCTACGACAACTTTAAGCAGGTTCTGGACAGGACGAAGGTTGAGAGGGTTTTTGTTGTAGCTGGAGAGGAGAACAATCTCTCAGAGGTCATGGATGCCGGTAGCGAGGAGTTTGAGAACGTGAAGGTGAACCCGGAAGATGATGTAGCTCTTTTACCATACACTGGTGGGACTACAGGAATGCCGAAGGGTGTCATGCTCACCCATTTCAATTTGACAGCAAACGCTCTGCAGCTTGCTGTAGCCACCGGCTTGTCACACATGGACACCATCGTCGGCTGCATGCCGATGTTCCACTCTGCAGAATTTGGGCTGGTGAACCTGATGGTGACGGTCGGAAATGAGTACATCGTGATGGGCATGTTCAACCCCGAACTCATGGCTGAGAACATTGAGAAGTATAAAGGAACCTTTTCTTGGGCAGTTCCACCAGCCCTTAATGTGCTTGTCAATACGATTGAAAATAGCAGCAAAACCTACGACTGGCGCTATCTTAAGGCATTTGCTACAGGAGCGTGGCCCGTAGCACCTGCTTTGGTAGAAAAGCTGCTGAAAGTTGCTGCGGAGAAGTGCAACAATCCCAGACTGAAGCACAATCAGGTGTGGGGAATGACAGAAGCAAGTCCAATGGTTACAACAAACCCCGCTTTAAGGCTGGACAAGAGCACAACTCAGGGAATACCGCTATCAGACATTGAGCTGAAGATAATATCCCTCGAAGATGGCAGAGAGCTGGGGATTGGCGAGAGTGGAGAGATAGTGATAAGAGGACCGAACGTGTTCAAGGGATACTGGAAGAGAGAGAAGGAGAATCAGGAATGCTGGTGGTATGACGAGAGGGGAAGGAAGTTTTTCAGAACCGGTGATATAGGCTACATTGACGAAGAGGGCTTTCTGCACTTTCAGGACAGGGTCAAAGAGGTTATCAAGTATAAGGGCTACACGATAGCCCCCTTTGAGCTTGAATCTCTGCTGATGAAACACGAGGCTGTAATGGATGTTGCAGTAATTGGAAAACCGGATGAGGAGGCTGGAGAGATACCGAAGGCCTTCGTAGTTCTCAAACCGGACTACAAGGGCAGGGTTACAGAAGAGGAGATAGTAGAGTGGATGAGGGAAAGGATATCGGGCTACAAGAGAGTAAGAGAAGTGGAGTTCGTCGAAGAGTTGCCGAGAACACCAGCAGGAAAGCTTCTCAGGAGGTTACTGAGAGAAAAAGAGCTGGAAAGGTCTAAGACTTAAGAGCGACAACAGCAAGGGTTGCAATAACTCTGAATATGCTCAAAACGGCAATTACCCAGAACATCCAGTAAATCCAGATGCTGCTTAGCCAAGCGAGGAAGCAGAAGACCATTACCAGAAATATTCTCTCATCTCTTTTTCCGGGCAGGTATTCCATAATGCGGATTTTACCGTATATGCTCTCACCAAACTCAGCCTTGTACTTCTCGGTAGAGTAGCTGACCATCACACTTCCGAATACAGCAAATAGAGCTATTTTCAGGGTTTCAGGATAGAGAAGGGCAAGAACTGATAGAAAGAGAAAATCAACGAATCTGTCAAGTATCGAGTCTATGTAACCTCCTTTTTTCGAAGTTGAGAGAGATGCTCTGGCTATCTCTCCATCACAACCGTCGAGTATCGAGGATATTTGATACACCACACCAGCAATGGGAATACTAAGGAAAATCAGCAGAGAAGAGAGAATTCCAGCCAGAAAGGATACAACTGTCATTTGAGCTGGATTAACTCGGTTTACAAGCATTGCAGAAAGAGTAGTTGAAATTTTTCGGTTAAAATGTCTTGAAATAAATCCATCTCCCGATGACTTTATCGCTGCCTTAACCAGCGCCTTGTTGGCCTTTCTGACATCCTCTCTGGTATCAACGTCCATCCATAGCTTTCCGTCAACGAATGTAACTGGCAGTCTCGCCTCCTTCACAACTTCGCTTAGCGGTATTTCCTGCCTGTCAATCAGTTTCTCGGCTACATCAAATATGGTTGGATCAAGAACAAAAAAGCCCGTATCAACGCAATCAAAAACCTCCAAATTCTTTCCAATATCTGCAACTCTACCGTCTTCAACCTTGATTTTCGTCGCCTCATCAACATCAACAAACTGTGGATTTCTGTCAGCTATAACCCCCTCCCCCCTCACTGCCCTCTCAACAAACTCTTCGCTGTAAACATGATCTCCCATGACCAGAATGAACCTACCATCAACCAGATCTTTCGCCATCAGCAGTGAATACCCATTACCCTTTTCTGGCTTGTCGTGTTTGACTATTTCGTATCTGAAGCCCTTATCCTTCAGGAATTCGTTTATTTTTTCAGCGTATAAACTGGCAACAATAATGAACTCTGAAACGTAAGGTGAGAGTAATCTCATTGTACGTAAAATTATCTCCCGTCCAGCCACCCTGATTAAAGGTTTAGGCACACCACCAAGCCGTGTACCCAATCCAGCGGCAAGTATAACCGCCTTCATCGTTTATTTTTCCTACTGCAAAGATTTTTAAAAATTCCTGCAATACAGTTCTCCATGGGAGCGGACATTGGTGACCTTCTCGAAAGAGAGGAGGTTGAGCTTGAATATTTCTCAGGCAAGAAGATTGCCATAGATGCGTTCAATACCCTATATCAGTTCATTTCGATAATCAGACAACCTGATGGCACACCCTTGAAGGACTCACAGGGCAGGATTACTTCTCACCTTTCCGGGATACTTTACAGAGTTTCCAATATGGTTGATGTAGGAATGAAGCCTGTCTTCGTCTTCGACGGCGAGCCTCCTGATTTCAAGAAAGCTGAGATTGAGGAGAGGAGGAAGAGGAGAGAGGAAGCAGAGGAGAAGTGGATTGCAGCGGTGCAGGCAGGAGAGAGGGATGCAAAAAAGTATGCCCAGGCTGCAGGAAGGGTGGATGAATACATCGTGAGTTCTTCAAAGGAACTGCTTACCTACATGGGTATACCGTTCGTTGACGCGCCATCAGAGGGTGAGGCGCAGGCAGCCTACATGGCCGCAAAGGGAGATGTGGATTTTACCGGCAGTCAGGATTACGACTCCCTGCTTTTCGGCAGTCCAAAGCTGGCGAGAAATTTGGCCATCACGGGTAAGAGGAAGCTGCCGGGAAAGAACGTTTACGTGGACGTGAAGCCGGAAATTATACTGCTCGGAGAGAACCTTAAGAAGCTCGGAATAACGAGAGAGCAGCTTGTTGATATTGCAATTCTGGTGGGGACGGATTACAATGAAGGGGTGAAGGGAGTTGGGGTGAAGAAGGCTCTGAACTACATCAGAACTTACGGAGATATTTTCAGGGCTTTGAGGGCTTTTAAGGTTGAGATAGAGAATGTGGAAAAGATCAGGGACTTTTTCCTGAACCCTCCAGTAACCGATGATTATCGGATAGAATTTGGAGAACCCGACATCGAGAGGGTCATCGAGTTCCTATGTGAAGAGCATGATTTCAGTAGGGAGAGGGTAGAAAAAGCTCTGGAGAAAATGAAAAACTTGAAGTCAACCCAAGCCACCCTTGAGAGGTGGTTCTGATGCACGAAAAGGATGTTGATTACAGGGTTGCTATTATAACAGTCTCCACCTCAAGATACGAAAAATACGGGGAATTGAAGGGGCTGGAAAAGATTGGAGATGATGACGAGTCTGGAAAGCTGATATACGAGAGCTTCAAAAGTCAGGCGGTTGATTATCGCCTCGTTCCAGACGATGCGATGGAGATTAGGAAAGCTGCTCTTGATGTTCTCAGCAAGGCTGACGTCTGCATAATAACTGGAGGAACTGGTCTGAATCCTGCTGACGTTACGATTGAAGCTATAGAACCGCTCTTTACCAAAAAAATAGATGGCTTTGGGGAGATTTTCAGGATGCTGAGCTACGAGGAAGTCGGTTTCTCTGCAATACTTTCAAGGGCGACTGCAGGGCTTGTAAAGGATAAAGTTGTTTTCTGCCTTCCGGGTTCGAAAAAAGCTGTAAGGCTTGGGCTTGACATAATAAAGAAGAGTCTTAAACATATCCTGAGTCACGTAAGAGGTTTGTCTTAGAGTTTATCAAGGAAAAATATTCCCTTTTTCTTCATCAGCCTTCTCGACCCGCAGAACGGGCAGTAAAGGTTCGGGATGTGTAAAGGGCCTGAATAGCCTGTAGTCCTCCTCACATTCAAATCAAATTCCGAACCACATCTTGCACAGTATATATTCTCCAGCTTGGTCATGTCAATTCATTCTCCGCAACATGATTTATTCTTTTCCTCTTCAACCCCTGAGGACGAAATATATTCCAGTGATTATAGCTGCTGAACCTGCGAGAGTTCTCAAAGTGAGTGCTTCGCCGAGCATAATGTAGCCTGCGAGCAGAGAGACAACGGGTATGGCAAGAAGGAATACCGACGCCTTCGATGCCTCCTCCTTTGCCAGAAAATAGTACCAGCCAATATAGCCAAAATAGGTCGAGAACAGGCCAAGGAAGAGGATCGAAAACACTAATTCAGGTGTCGGCGAATTAAGAAGGTCTGTGAGAGAAAAGGGAAGGAAGAAGAAAAGCGGTATTGAGCCTAGAACCATTGCGTTGCTTGTCAGGGTTACGGCATCGTATTTTCTCATAAGCTTCTTTCCCAGTGTCGTATAAATTGCAGCAGCTACTGCACTAACCAGAATGAGGGTAATTCCAAACATGTTCGCGTACGACGGCTCAGAAATTAGAGTAACGCCGAAAAATGCAATTAAAGTCCCTCCAATCTTCCAGAGGTTTATTCTCTCATTCAGGAACATCCATGAAAGGAACAGGACGAATACCGGAGCTAAGGCTATTATCAGGCTTGCCACACCTGACGAAACATAAATCTCACCAACATTAAGGCAGATATGGTAAACTGTAACGCCAAAAAGCCCGAGGATGAAAGTTGAGGGCAAATCTTTACTATCTATTCTCTTACCTTTCAGTATGCTGAAGGCGAATAGTACATCAGCAATTGCAAATCTGAGTGTTGCGATCGAAATGGGGCTGATAAAATAGACTGCATACTTTATCGCCGTGAAAGCAATCCCCCAGAATACGAGAGTGAGTCCAAGGACCATCCATTTGAGCATGCCGTAAACGGTTTCATTAAGGTTATAATTTTTTTCCTTTGGTGTCGATAAAAAGCAAACACAAGACTTAAGTATGAAAAATTCAACAGAACCCCATGGTTAGCAGGGTGCTAGCACTTCAAGTTCATCTACAACCTACGAATACCACCCGCCACGTGATCGGAGGAAAGATACGCAAAGAGGTGGTAGCATGAGAGTGGAATACGACAGAAGCGAATTCAGGTTCGCGACAATCATTGGCAGGACGCTCGAAGAGAAATTAAAAGGGAAAGAGGATGCTGCGAGGAAAATCAGAGGTAGCATTACTTTGGAGTGCAGAGATTTAGAAAAGAGGGCGACGGTATTTTTTGAAGGAGACAGGGTAGTTGTGAGGGATGGTGGTGGAGGAGAATCGCTCATCTCAGCCGACTTCCAAACCCTCAACGCACTAACATTCGGAAGAGTTGGAATGTTGGGAATTCTCAAGCTCATTTTGAGTGGAAGGCTGAAGATAAATGGCATGCTTTTTGCGATGAAGTTCAGAAAGTTGCTAAACTGATTAGGTTATGCTCAGCAAACTGGAACCTTGCGAGTTCATACAAAAAAATAAAAATTACTCAGATGCTGGAATCTCACCAACAACGTTGTCAACAAAGAAATTCATTGACAGGAACTCCTCATCAGTCATTACTTCGCCTTCAGCCTTCACAAGGTTTCCGTTCTGGTCGTAGATTGGGCCGACAAACGGATACTGCTCAGGAACCTCACCATTGAGGTATTTCTGCATCTCCTCGTTTACCATGTCTCTGACTTCCTGTGGAACTGCGTCGTTAAATGGTGCAATGCCAACAACACCCTTGTCTATACCCCACCAGATTTCCTCGCTCTTCCACGTTCCGGCCATAACCTCCTCGATGATGTAGGAGTAAATCACGCTCCAGTTCCAGACGGCAGCGGTCAGATGTGCCTTGGGAGCGAACTTGGACATGTCGCTGTGGTAGCCGATCGAATAGGCTCCATTCTCCTCAGCCGCCTGCTGCGCTGCAGGTGAGTCCTGATGCTGAGCGATTACATCACATCCCTCGCTGATAAGACTTAACGCTGCCTCCTTCTCCTTGGCAGGGTCGTACCAAGTTCCAGTCCACACGACATAGACCTTGGCATCAGGATTGACCTTTTTCACTCCAAGGGCGAAGGCGTTTATACCTCTAATAACCTCAGGTATCGGGACAGCTGCAACATAGCCGATCTTGTTCGATTTCGTCATCGCCCCTGCAACAATGCCTGTAAGATATCTTGCCTGATACATTCTGCCGAAGTAAGTCCCGACATTCTTGGCAGTCTTGTAACCACTGCAGTGCATGAATATCGTGTCGGGATAATCCTTCGCAACCGTTATTGTTGCATCCATGAAGCCGAACGAAGTTGTGAAGATCACATCGTATCCCTGCTCGGCATATTCTCTTATGACTCTCTCATCGTCCCCTCCCTCAGCAACGTTTTCCGTATAGGCAGTCTTAATTCCATACTTTTGCTCGATGAATTTCCTGCCTTGATCATGCATGTACGTCCATCCCGCATCTCCGACGGGGCTAACGTAAACAAAAGCAGCCTTAATCTCTTTTTTCTCGGAAGGTGTTGTTGCCGGTGTTGTTACCTGCTTTTCCCCGCCCTCCTGCGCACAACCTGCAATGAACCCTGCTATAAATACTGCCAGCACAACAAGCAGTAACCCCTTTACCTTCATGCCCACAGCCAGACTGCAAAAGAAATAAAGTTTACGTTAATACCTCTTGCCCCTGATGTAGGGGAGTCCAAGAGATGCAGGCGCTCCAAAGGCCTCCCTCTTTCTTATCACGCTGAACAGGAGAAAGATTATGGTTACGACGTATGGCACCATCGCCAGCAGATGGTAAGAAACCCCAAATCCTACAGCCTGGAGCTTGAAGGAGAGTACATCAAGACCGCCGAAAAGGTAAGCTCCGAGAATTGCCCTCTGGGGCATCCAGCCACTGAAAATTACAAGAGCCAGGCAAATCCATCCTCTACCAGCGGTCATTCCCTCAGTCCAAAGCTTGGCATAGGCTAGGCTCAGATACGCCCCACCTATGCCAACAAGAAAACCTCCAAGCATTGTGCTGAGATATCTTATCCTGTCAACATCCACGCCAAGGCTGTCTGCAGCTTCAGGATTTTCCCCAGAGGCTATAATTTCAAGCCCATATCTTGTCCTGAAAAGCAAAAACCAGATAACGAAAGCAAGAAGGAGAGCGAGATATACGAGAGGGTCGTGCCTGAAGACAATCTCCCCCACAACTGGAATTGATGACAGTACAGGAATTTCAATCGGGTCAATGTAAGTGGCAACCTGACCGATGTAGTCTCTTCCAAAAAATCCGGTAATACCGAGGCCAAGAAGGACGAGCATCAGTCCGGTGATGGACTGGTTTGCCTTCAGCGTTACGGAGAAAAATGCATGGACAAAGGCTAGAGCCATTCCAGCAAATCCTGCCAGAACTATACCAAGCCACGGATTTCCGGTTAAAAAACTGACAGCGAAGCCCGTAAACGCTCCAGTAATCATTATGCCTTCAAGACCGAGATTCAGAATGCCGCTCCTTTCCGTCACGATCTCGCCAAGCGTTGCAAAGAGGAGAGGTGTCCCAGCTCTGATTGAGGAGGCAAGCAGAGAAATTATGAAACCACTGGTTATCACCGCTTCAACATCCACCCTCATCCCCTCCTCTGGATTAGAGAGTTCCCACCAATTATGAACAGGACTATCAGGGCCTGAAAAACGTAAACGACTGCAACTGGAACAGAATATGTGGTTTGAAGGGCAGAACCTCCAACGTAGAGAAAGCCGAAAAGCGCTGCAGAGAGCATGACAAGAATCGGGTTTCCTGAGGCAAGAAGTGCAACTGGAATGCCGGCATAGCCATATCCGGTGGAAATCGCAGGTCTTAGTCTCAGCTGTATTCCGCTCACCTCTATCATTCCTGCTATTCCCGCAAGCGCTCCGCCGAAGAGCATCGTGTAAATTATCACTCTCTCTCTGCTTATTCCCGCATACTCAGCAGCCCTTGGATTGGCTCCAACAACTCTAACTGAGAAACCAAAATCCGTTTTTGTCAGGATGTAGTAAACAATGAAGGCAATCAGAATCGCAATGAACACACCAAAGTGAAATCTCGTTCCAAAGAACCTCGGCAATGTTGCCGCATCTGAGAAAAGGTCCGAGAAAGGAAAATTATACACCTCTTTTCCCCTTAATGGGCCATAAACCATGTACTCAACCCAGTGTATTGCGACGTAATTCAAAAGAAGAGTTGAGATGATCTCGTTGAGGTCGAATTTTGCCTTAAGAAAGCCGGGTATCGCAGCCCACGCCATTCCCATAAGGGCAGATGCAAGGAACATCGTGGGAAGTATAAGAAGGTCTGGAAGTGGCATTTTCAGTGCAACGACGCTCGCAGCAAAAGCTCCCATGTAAAGCTGACCCTCAGCCCCAATATTCCAGAGCCCAGCCCTCAGAGGTATTGCGACCGCAAGACCCGTAAGTATGAGGGGAGTTGTTTTTACAAAAAGCTCAGCGATACCGAATTTAGAGCCAAAAGACCTCGTAAACATCACGGTGTAGGCTTCAACTGGATTTATACCCATTACTGCAAGCATGATGCCAACAAAGACAAGAGAAGCTGCAATGGAAATCACCGGTGTCAAATACCTCAGATTCATGCGGCTACCTCCATTCCACCGGCCATCAGATAACCCACAGTCTCGTAATCCGCCTTTTCCCTCGGAATTATGCCCCTGATCTCTCCCTCATACATGACAGCTATCCTATCACTTAACTGGAAAATCTCGTCGAGGTCTTCAGAGATAAGCAGTACAGCGCATCCCTTTTCAGCGCTCTCAATCAATCTCCTCCTTACGTAATCAATTCCTGCGACATCCAAACCCCTTGTAGGCTGAGAGGCGATTATCACCTTTGGATTCCTCGAAAACTCCCTCGCAAGAATGAGCCTCTGAATGTTTCCACCAGAGAGAGTGCTTGCGGGAGCGTGGACTGATGGAGTTTTAACGGAAAATTCTTCAATGAGCTTTCTTGCCTCTTCCTCCATACTTTTAAAATCAAGCGTCAGTCCTTTCTTAAAGTTTTTAAAGTCCTTCATGAAGAGATTTTCCATAACAGAGAGTGACGGGGCAAGACCAACCCCAATCCTGTCTTCAGGAATATATGCGATATCTTTTCTTCCAGCAACGCCAAGATTTGTTATGTCTTTACCATCCAGCGCTATTTTACCTCTGAATGGTTTTCTTAAGCCGGCTATAGCCTCCTCAAGCTCCTTCTGGCCGTTCCCTGAAACTCCTGCAACGCCAAAAATCTCTCCACTTCTGATTGAGAAGCTGACACCCTTGACAGCATCCTGTCCTCTGTCGTCTTTTACCCACAAATCCTGAACTTTCAGAATCTCGCTTCCAAATTCGATTTTTGGCTTTTGAATATCCATTACAACTTCTCTTCCAATCATCATCCTCGCAAGCTCTCTCTCATTCGTCTTTTTGGTCTCAACAGTTCCGACGTTTTTACCCTTTCTCAGAACAGTGATTCTGTCCGTAACGCTCAGAGCCTCTTTCAGCTTGTGAGTGATGAAAATTATTGTCAAACCGCTTTTCGTCATGGCTTTCAGAGCTGAAAAAAGGGTTTCAACTTCCTTTGGAGTGAGAACTGCTGTCGGTTCGTCAAGAATTAAGAGTTTAACGTCTCTGAACAGAGCTTTGAGAATTTCAACTCTCTGCTCTTCACCAACGCTCAAATTCATAACAACCTCGTAAAGCGCTATGTCTATTCCATATCTTCTTGAAAGCTTTCTGACCTTCTCCTCAACCCACCTTACATCAACCAGCGGATCTGAAGGAGTTCGATAGCCGAGCACGAGATTCTGGAGAACGTTCATTCTGGGAACAAGCATAAAGTGCTGGTGAACCATTCCAATTCCAGCCGAGATTGCATCTTTCGGACTTTTAAACCGAACTTTTTTGCCTTCAAATATTATCTCTCCCTCGTCTGGTTGATAAATGCCATAAAGAACGTTCATCAAGGTTGTTTTACCCGCTCCATTCTCTCCCAGAAGACCATGTATCTCACCTTTTCTGACTTCAAGGTTAACGTGGTCATTGGCAATTACATCTCCAAACCTCTTTACAATGTTCCTCAGCTCAAGCAGTGTTTCCAACAGCTATCACCTCAGCCAGCCAGTACTGAAACCAGCCCTACCTCTGAATTTTTAAACTCTTTCAACCTGTAAGTGTGGCTGCAATATGCAGAGCTATCAAAAGTCTAAAGAACGTTCGGAAAAAATAAACTGTGTGATAAAAGCTGACTGGTATTACGATAGAATGAAACTGATCAAGAGATTTGCGAGAGAGATTGAGGTCGAGGAAGTTGCGGTATGTATACCTCTTGAGTACAAAAGCGCCTGCCTGATTTACGAGCTTTCCAGATACACCAATGTTATCGCAGCAAAATTAGATGAGCAATCAACAAAGGAGGATGCTGTCAGCTGGCTCAAAGACAGAGGAATTGAAGTTGTAAGAAAGAGAGATGCTGTAAATGCAGAATACTTTCTTGACTGTGTCGCTGTGCTTTCGAGAGTCGCTGTCAGACAGGGAAGAAAAGAGTTGAAGGTGGTGGAGCTAACGAAAACCGGAGAAGACTATCTAAAAACCCTGAAGGCTAAACTAAAAGCTGTATCTCTCGATTCATCCACCTTAAAAGGGATCGGAGAAAACACATACGGCACAGCCTACGGACTGCTTGATGCCCTCATGAGGCTGAACATTTTCCTGCCCGAAAAGAGAATAAAGGTTATCGGATTCGGCCGAGTTGGGAAGGGATGCGCTCGTTTGCTGAAATCTCTGGGTTGTAAGGTTAGTATCTGGGATAGGTCGGTGCAGAGGCTGATTGAAGCTATTTATGAGGGCTTTGAGGTATCTGATGAGCTGAATGCTGACATAATCGTAACATGCACAGGAAGTGCAAAGTGCATTGGCGTGGATGAGATTGCTAAGATACCCGAAGGCTGCATTCTCATCAATTTGGGAGCTGAAGTGGAGATAGAGCCTGCTGGTAAAGTTGTTAGGGACTATGGAGGCGTGAAGGAGTACAGCCTGAAGGGGAAGAGATACTACCTTGTGTCCGAGGGATATGCAGCGAATCTCGCATTGGGTAACGGAACGCCCATCGAAGTAATGGACAGAACTTTCTCGGCTGCGATTCTGGCCCTAAATTATTTAAAGAAAGAGGATTTTACGGGAATTCGACCTCTGCCAGCACACATCGAAAGTTCAATTATTTTAGATGCAAAATAGCAATTTTTTTAAAGATTTTGGATTAGTAAGTACAAAAGAGGTGGTTTGATGATTGGTTCAGCAGAAGAGTATATTGAGAGGCTCAGAAGCTACAAAAGAGAAATTTACGTTCTGGGGAAGAAAATTGACAATTTTGCTGACCATCCGAACATCAGGCCCACTGTAAATGCCTTTGCATACACCTATGAGCTGGCTAAAACAAGAGATGAATTCGCTCCGTACTCAGATCTTGTGGGAGAGAAAGTAAACAGGCTGAATTACGTGAACAAAACTCCCGAAGATCTTATGGCAAGATTTGATTATCAGAGGGAACTCAGCAAGAGGATGGCAACCTGCAACTACCGCTGCACGGGTTGTGATGCGATAAACGCCATTTATCCAGCAACTAAGGCTTTGGACGAGAGAGAGGGGACTGATTACCACCAGAGATTTCTGAAGTTACTGAAGGAGATTCAGAAGAATGACTACGCTTGCACAGCTGCACTAACGGACGTAAAAGGGGACAGAAGTAAAAGGCCCGCAGAGCAGAGAGACATGTTCCTCCATGTTGTGGAGAAGAGAGAAGATGGGATAGTTGTCAGCGGTGCAAAAGTCCACCAGAGCGGAGCTTTTGCTGCCGATGTGAACTTTGTCCTTCCAACACAGACTTTCAAGCAGGGCGAGGAGGAGTTTGCGATAGTCTTTGCCGTGATGCCCGAAGATGAGGGCGTGAAGTATATAATTCAGAATACGGGTGTTCAGGCAAAGCAGAGGGAGGATGGTGAGTTCGAGCCCGGAAATGTGAAGTATGGCGATAGAACGACATGCATGGTTGTTTTTGACAATGTGTTCATTCCATGGGAGAGGGTGTTTATTTTCGAGGATTTAAAGGCTGCGAGGGATGTTCTCAATTATTTTGCCGCTTCGCATAGATGCGCTGGGGCTGCGTGCAAGGCTGGTTTCATTGACTCCATGGCGGGAGCAGCAAGTTTGATGCTGAAGGCTAACGGTCTAGAAAATGTGGCAGTGTTGCAGCAGAAGATAGCCGAGATGGTCGCTGTAAGTGAGGGAGCGTATGGAATCTCCATCGGTGCTGCAGCGAAAGGCTACAAGGCTAACGATAGTTGGCAGCCAAACCAGTTCATGGCAAACGCTGGAAAGATCATAGGGGTGGAAGGCTTTACGAAATCTCTTGTAAATTTGATCGACATTGCAGGTGGTATAATCGGTACCTCACCATCTGAGTTTGACATGAAGGGCGAGTTGGGAGAGAAGGTGTCGAAGTACATGTCTGCAAGCGAAAAATTCACACCTGAGCAGAGAATGAAGATTGTAAAGTTCATAGAGTTCTGGGCAACCTCTTCCCACCTCATAGGGGCTGTGCACGGCGGGGGGTCACCAGCGGCATCGCTGATTACGCTGAGGTTTATTATGGATATTGAGGATAAAGAGAAGGCAGTGAAAAACTGCCTTGATCTGTGATTTTTTTATTTTACCACAAACGGCTCTTCCCCGATCGCCATCTTGCAGAGTTCGCTGACCATTATCGGCGTCAGCCCTTTAGCCCTGACCTTCTCCGCCAGAGTTGTATGGCACATGGGGCAGTTGAAGACCACATGGGTTGCTCCCGATTTCACGATATCATCAAGATTTCTCTTCTGAAGATCTTCAGCAAGCTCCGCTTTTCTGGCAAGCACAAATGCAGCACCGCAGCAGATGGCCCTCTCGCGGTCGTATTCTCTTTCAACCCTCTCTACCCCTATCAGGTCAAATATCTTGTCCAGAGTTTTATCGGTCTCAGGGATTAGCCTGTTTGAGCAGTTGCGCTGATAAGCGACCTTTATTCCAAGCTCCTTAACGTCCATCTCCTTCAGCCTTCTATACAGATGGTCGAAGAGATGGACGTATTTGAAAGGCACTTCGATCCCATAAGCCTTTGCAAAGGACTCATAGAAGGCGTAGCATTCGTCATGGTAAAGAACGATTTCGTCAGCGTTCAGCTTCTGCAGGTTCTGGATCGTTTTTGCTGCCCTCTCTCTGATTATCGAAATCAACCCGTAGTGCAGATACAGCATGTTGCAAAAAACGTGTCTCCCTCTGATAACTTCATATCCCTCGAACAGCTTCCCCTTTATCGCATCCTTCAGCTCAGGGAACAGGCACAAATGCAAGAACTTCCCGCCTGCTTTCTTAGGTACAAAATCCCCCTTCGCCTCGTATCTCTCAATTAAAGCCTTCAGAGTGGCATCATCCAGCTTTTTGACCCCGTATTTCTCCTGAAGTTCCACAAGGCGGTAGAATGGATGGTTATTGTAGGGGCAGTACTCTTCGCATCCATAGCATGTGTAGCATTCTTCAAGCACCCTGCTGAACTCTCCCTTCGCAATCTTGATCCTCTCCTTTCTTGCTAAATCAAAATCATAGTCCAGATAAAGACATTTGGTTAAACAGGAAAAGCTATCACACTTTTCACACAAATCAGGGTCAAACTTCAAATCCATTTTTACCACCTTCCTTCCTCCACTTTCCTCGCGGCATCATCGAGCATTCCGCTAGCAGAGGTATAGATAAAGCTCAACGCGACTGGTTTCTCACTCAGTTTCTGGAAAAGCTTTTCCACATCCGCATCCTCCTTTCTTAGCCTGCCCACAAATTCGTCAATCCCTTTCCCAGCCTTTGCGATCTCTCTCGCAATCTCCATCCATCTTTCAATCTTCTCAAGTGAGGTCGAAATCGGCCAGTTCCCTTTAACAATCCCGTAGTGGGTGAAGGCTACATAATCCACATCAAGCCTCATCAGCTTTTGCAGGGTCTTGAGAGCTGATTCCACGTCGAACGGTGGAGGAGTTAAGGGAAATACGACGCTGTCAAAGCACATTCCGACAGCATCAGCAGGGAACAGAACCTTTGATTTCACAAGATAGTAAACAAGCATGTGGGGAGCGTGGCCGGGAGCGTGGAACACTTTAAGCTTCTCTCCACCAAGATCAAACTCCTGCCCGTCCTTCGCAGCTATGATTCTATCCTCCTCAACAGGTTCTGGTTTTCCGTATACTTCCGCAACCTCACCCAGCACAGCTTTGGAAGCTTTCCAGAGCTTTTCCGGATTTACAACGTGCTTAACTCCTCTTGGATGAACAATTATTTTTGCACCCAAGGCTTTTGCCAGCTTCGCCGCCCCTCCACCGTGGTCTATGTGGATGTGCGTGGGACAAATGTACTCCACATTCCAGCTTTTATCGATCTCTTCAAGAATTATGTCTGCTCCTTTTGCTGTTCCGGGGTCTATTATCGCTGCTATGTCGTACTTCACAGCGTATGCGGAAATAACTCCTGCTTCGACGTACTTAAGAGTATCGATAAGATAGATGTTTGGCAAAACCTCTTCCATGCAGAAAATAAATTATTATTTTTTAAATTCTTCGGTTTCAATTGCTGGCCAATACTAAAATGATAAAACAAAAAGATTTATACAGAAATTAAGCAATAAAAAGATCATGAAGTTCTGCGTTCTGGGTGGGGCTGGTCATATAGGCTCAGGCATTGTTAGAGAATTGAATAACCTCTGTGACTGCGATATAGTGGTTGCAGACCTCAACATTCAGAAGGCCGAGAATGTTGCCAAGATGGTGGATGGAGAGGCGATTAAGGTTGACGTACTAGAAACTGGAAGTGTTAAGGAAGCTGTAAGGGGCTGTGATGTTGTTCTGAGCGCCGTTGGTCCATATTACAGATTTGGTAAGGTAGTCCTCAAAGCAGTTATAGAGGCTGGAAAGCCCTTTGTAGATGTTGACGATGACTACGATGCAACAAAAAGCTGTCTTGAGCTCAGCAGTGAGGCTGAAAAAGCTGGAGTAACTGCAATAATAGGACTCGGTGCAACACCCGGTATCACCAACGTTCTCGCGAGATATGGCTACGAAAAAATGGATTCAGTTGATGCAATAGACACTTACTGGGCTTGGACTTCTCTTGATCCGACTATGGGACCTGCGATAATTGCTCACTACTTCCACGCGAGTGATGGTATGATCCCTACCTACAGAGATGGAAAGTGGATAGAAGTTCAGGCTCTGTCTGATGCCGAAATTGTCGAGTTTCCAGAGCCGTTGGGATGCATAGAAGTCTATAATGTCGGACATCCAGAGCCGGTAACGATTCCGAGGTATCTGAAAGTAAATAAAGTCACGAACAAAGGTACAGTATGGCCAGAGATAATGGCAGAACTCACGAAGTACTTCTCCACGCTCGGATTCACAAGTCTGAAGAAGCTGAACATTGGGGGCGTGGAGATTGCTGTAAGGGACATTATGGTCACACTAACCGAGCATATTCCTGAGATTGTCCCGACGGAAATGATAGTAAAGATAACACAGGAGACTGTCCAAAGATTTGGAGATCAGTTCGCCCTCTACGGGGTAGGAATAGCCACGAGAGTATCGGGAGAGGTTTCTGGAGAGAAAAAGGAGTTGTTTTATGGAATCGCAGAAGTCTCTGCTGTTAAGGCGACAGCTTTGCCAGCAGCGCTTGGAGCTGTGATGCTCGCAGAGGGAAAGATAGAGAAGTCGGGAGTTTACGCTCCAGAGGGTATCATACCGACGGTGGAATTTCTAAAAAGGTTATCAGAGCACATAAAAATTATGGAGGTTGAGAAGACCGTTAGGGAGATAAAGCTTTAATTTTTTCTAATCACTTTTATGGTTCCGTGTTGTCCATAAAATTAAAAAATTAGATTCCAAGAGCTTTCCTTTTCTCCAGTATTACTTTTTCAAGCATCTCAGCAGCCTTAACTGGGTCGTCCTCCACTAGAACCTTTCCACCGGTTAGCTTCTCCACATCCTCAGTGTAGAGCTTAACCGCATCCTCGCTGCCCGTTATTGGTGGAGCAGGGGAGACGTGCGTTGTAAGGCCATAGGCAACAGCAAACACCGCATCAATCGTCGCCTTCTGCTCCATGTATTCTGGAGCAGTAACAGCAACAGGAAGCTGGGGAATATCAACGCCAAGAGCGTCTGCAATTATCCTCACAAGGTAAGCTGCCCTGCCTGTATCGGTGCATGTGCCGAAACTCAGCACTGGCGGGATGTTCAGAGCCTTGCAGACAGCCTTTAGCTTCTCACCTGCCATCTCAACTGCATCCATTGACGTGAGACCGGCAACCTGCAGCGCTGCATTGCCGCAACCCATCGACAGAACAAGGATGTCTCTCTTTATCAGCTCCTTTGCCATTGTCACAGTATTGCTGTCGTGCAATCCATTCTTCAGCGTGGTACAGCTTACCAAAGCAACAACACCCTTGATATCTCCCTTCTTTATCGCATCCAGCAAAACGTTAATGTCGCCACCGAGAGCATGGAGTATCGCCTCAGGAGAGAAACCAACGACTATCTTCTGCTTTCTCTCAACCTTCACAGCCTTACCCTTATCCCTCTGCTTGAAGTTCTCAATTGCAATATCTACCAACTTCTCAGCAATCTCCTCTACCTTCTCCGGTTCGTAGTCAAGTCCCTCATCGATTCCCCTCATCCTGACAAGCCTGCTTACCGGCACGATCTTCACCCCGTAGCGCTGGTATTCCGGCAGTGATGGAAGAGCGCAGTTCATATCCGCAGCGAAAACGTCAACACAGCCCGTCGCCAATGCATACTCCTGAACAATCCAGTTCCCAACTATGCCAGCAAATACGGGACTGTCTACTCTCTGAATTATCTCCTGACCAGTCTCGATGAAGCCTATAATCCTCAAACCTTTCGCTCCTGTGGCCCTAGCCTTTTCCTGAATCTCCTCCCTCTCAGCCAGCTGGATCAAAGCAATGCCAACAAAGGGTTCGTGTCCGTCAACGGCTATGTTCACGTACTCAGGATCAAGAATGCCCAGATCTGCATAACTTTCATGAGGCATCGGGGTGCCAAAGAGGATATCCTGAATCGTTTCCAAAGCGATCTGAGCTGCCATGCATGTAGCTATACTCATAGCCATGCTTTTCTTTGCCAACGATACGTAGTTGGTATCAACGTTGGTCATTGCAGATGCACCCATAACGAGAATCTCCTGAAAAACGCCACCTGGAAATATGCCCAGCTTATCCCAGACCTTCTTTCTCTCCTCTGGGGCGAAAATTTCAACAAGTTTGCTCCTCCCGACAGAGCTTAAATCTGCAATAACAAAATCTGCAACCTTTATTGCAAGTTCCTTGACATCTTCACCCTCGATTCCGAGCTGTTGAGCAAGCCACTTCAACTTTTCAACATCCTTTATCTCATAAGGCGTTTTTCCCTCAGCCGTGGCCTTGAGCGTCTTGGCAGCCTCAACTGCATGATACGTGTAAGCCTGAGTTCCGAGCATGTTTTTGTGCGTGAAGTTTCTCACAACCATTCCAGCAGCGTCAATCCCGCAAGCTCCTGTTGGTTTATCCTTTCCAATTCTGCACGGACCCATGCTACAGAGCTGACAGCTCAAACCGGCACTGCAGAATGGACACCTTCCCTTCTCCTGTGCATTGAATCTGTCCACGATGTTTGTAACACCGTCTTCTTTCACTTTCTGATACATCTTGTTTATACTCTCGTGGTAACTAACTTCTCCTTCGATTTTCATGATATATCATAGCTGTTAAAGCATAAGGTGTTTTCCCCTAAATATTTGGTTGAATATTATCTGATGCAAAATACATTTACTGCAGCTTTTTGAGTACTCAATTCGTTTTCAGAGTGAGAAAGACCCACAAAATATTATAATAATTACAAGCGTAGTAATAACAACAATTATATAGAAACTTTTGGAAAAATTTAAATTCTATCCATATTTAAGGTATAACATAATGTTGAAAAGCGTAACCGAGAAAGAGGATGCGGATCCCCGGCTCAAGAAATTTGCAGTGGTAGAGGAAACCGTAAAGAAAGGGTCGGAAAATCTGAGCAGAACAGATATAATGAAATGGATTGGAATCAAAAAGAAGTGGGGTTAAATTTAATTTCTGCCCTTTCTTTTTGCATACTCGGTAACCTTCCCAAGCACGTTCACGGCAGTAATAACATCAGGATACACTGGAAACCCGTTAAGCTCATAGTCGTTCTTAAGCTCAAATACGACATCTCTTGGCCCTTCCGTTGTGAAGTAAATGGGTTTTCCGTACTTCTTCAGTCTCCTGTAATCTGGCTGATAATTTACGTTAAACATTCTGCTCGCCCAGACGCATACAACAAGAGAATCTACGCCGTCATCCTCTAAAAGTGCCTCGATAGTCGTTTCGTAAGCTCTGTAAACTCCATTGTATTCAACCATCGGCCAAATGTCTACGGGGTTGTTGACGCCATGCCATTCAGGAGTGACTTCGAGTATCCTCTCAATAGTATCTTCAGAAAACTCCGCAAGCTTTAAACCTGCAAAATATGCAGCATCCGATCCCTGTACACATCCAGAGCCTGTGTAGTGGATTATTGCCACCCTATCACCTCTTGGAAGTGGTTGCAAGGCAAAGGCCTTTGTAACGTTGAAAAGCTCCTCAAAGCTATAGACTCTTGTCAGATTTGCCTGTCTGCATACCGCATCAAATACCTCGTCATCGCCGCAGATTGATGCTGTATGGCTTATCGCAGCCTTCTTTCCGTATTCAGTCCTCCCGCTCTTGAAAACGACCACCGGCTTCTCAGCTTTACTCGCAACATCGTAAAAAGCTCGACCATTCTTTATACCCTCCATGTACATTCCCACGACACTCGTATGCTGATCCCTAAGCAGGAAATCCAGCACCTCGTAATCCTCCACGTCTATCTTGTTCCCCATCCCAACAATCTTACTGAATCCGATACTTGGGTGGTTGGATGCTACAATGTCCATCATTATCCCAAGAAACAGTCCTGTCTGTGCGATTATCCCTATCGAGCCTTTTCGGATTACTGGCTGGATGGCAAAAGATGTTATCAGACCATTCTCGGTGTTCAAAACCCCAGTTGTGTTCGGCCCAAAAATCCTGATTCCGTGCTTCTTGGCAATTTTTAGCACTTCTCTCTCGTATCTCGCCCCCTCCTCTCCCTCCTCACTGAATCCGGAACTGACGATGACGGCACCCTTTATTCCCTTCTCAGCACACTCCTTCATTACACCCGGAACGAGTTTAGCAGGAACAGCTATGATCGCAAGGTCAATCTCATCAGGCACATCAAGAATAGAGGGATAGCATTTCAGATCGAGTATTTTTTCGGCATTCGGATTCACAGGGTATATCTTCCCCGTAAAACCATGCTGCTTCAGATTCCAGACTATGTTAAAGCCGGGTTTTCCAACAGTTCTCGAAGCCCCGATAACTGCAACGCTTTTTGGATAGAAAAGATCGCTCAAATCTGTAAGGGCATACTCAAACCCCCTTCTCCCCCCAACAACCATCCTCGCATCTGCAACAGCACATCCATTCTCGTACACGAAAACGGGATTCAGATCCATCTCCACTATTCCTTCCTTCTCAACCATCTCTCCCACTTTAACGATCAGATC
>JAPDIY010000013.1 GCA_029259335.1 Archaeoglobi archaeon | reverse complement strand
TCCCCGATCGGGGAAGAGGCTGAGGTGGCAGTGCCGACGATGAAGCTTCTCTGCGAGCTCGGGGATAAACCATGTCGATAGGTCCCCTTGGGAGTGAGGCGAAGGCCTTACGATGAGCATGGGGCAACCCGGACATGGGACAGCCCCCAGAGGTCAGCCACTCCGAGAGAGCGGAGCTTTGCGATGAGGAGTGGTGTTACTCTGGGGGCAGACTGCTGATTAAATCTTTTAGAAAAGCCTAAAAATCGGGGAATTTTTTGATATAATATGAAAGTGTGTGTACCGAGTTATAGGGGAGGACTTGACGACTATGTTTGCGAGCATTTTGGAAAAGCCGAAAGTTTCACAATTTACGATACGGAAACGGGAGAGGTAAAGGTAATCAGGAACACAAGCGAGCACTTTGGTGGTGTCGGCAGACCTCCGGAGTTAATAAAAGCAGCAGGTGCTGATGCAGTCATCTGTAGTGGAATGGGGGCAAGGGCGATAGCTCTTTTCAAGAGTTTTGGTATAAAGGTTTACATGGGTGCAAGCGGAACTGTAAAGGATGCAATTGAGCAGTTTCTGGCTGGAAAGCTTGTTGAGGCTGACGAGTCCATGGGCTGCATTCACTGAAGCAGTTTAGGTTATCCGAAAAGTTATATACAGCAGCGGAAAGATGAAATCATGAGAATTGCAGCAACAACTCTGGAAGGAGGACTTGAAGATATCGTCACTCCTCAGTTCGGCAGAACTGCCACTTTTACCATAGTCGATTACGATGGCGGGATTAAGAGCGTTGAAGTTGTGGAGAACAGAGCAGCATCACAGGCAAGCGGTGCAGGTATAGCAGCATCACAAACTCTGGTTGACGGAAAAGTCGAGGTTCTTCTGACAGGTAATGTGGGGCCTAATGCGCTGAATGTTCTGAGAAGTGCGGGAATCAGAATTTTCAGAGCTGCTGGTTTGAAGGTCAGAGATGCGGTGGAAAAATTCGTAAAGGGTGAGCTGGAGGAAATCTTATCCCCATCAGGTGGAATGGGAGGCGGTATGGGCAGAGGAATGGGAAGAGGCATGGGTTCTGGAAGAGGCGGAGGAGCTGGAGGATCTGGCAGAGGAATGGGAGGAGGGAGATGGAGGTAATACTTCATCTCAGCGGACACTGCATTGAAACTGCAGCCAAGAAAAGGTATGAGAGACTCGTTCAGGAACTGCTGAGAGAAGAGGACGAGGAGAAAGAGAAAAAGATGGAGATGGAGCTTGAGCTTCTGCTCGATTTTCTAAAAAAAGCAAACTTCAGCGAGCTTAGAAAAAGAGGTTTTGACGGCAGCAGGGAAATGCGGGTAAGGGTCAAAAGAGAAGGCGGGGATTTTGCGGTTGAGGAGATATGAGGATTGCTATTGCGTCAGGTAAAGGAGGGACCGGCAAGACGACAGTTGCTGTCAATCTTGCAGTGTTCAACTCCATAGACCTCTTCGATCTGGATGTTGAGGAGCCGAATGACCACATCTTTATTAAGGGAAAGAAAAAAGAGAGAACTGCCTACAGAAAGGTGCCGGAGGTAAAGGAGAACTGTAATGCCTGCGGTGTTTGTAAGGATGTGTGTCAGTATTCCGCCATTTACGTTATTGACAGAGCATATCCTCTCCCAGAGCTTTGCCATAGCTGTGGAGCCTGCATTTACCTCTGTCCAGAAAAAGCAATGGAAGAAGTTGACTTCCAGACAGGGAAGATTGTAACGGTCGAAGACTCGCCTGTAGGAATAACTCTGACTTACGGCGAGCTTACCATCGGCGAAGCCTCAGCAGTTTTCCTGATTAAGCAGGTCAAGGAGTTAATGGGAAAGAGTGCGATCATAGATTCTCCTCCCGGCGCGTCATGTCCAATGGTGGAGAGTGTTAGCGATGCTGACTATGTCATTCTCGTAGCGGAGCCAACACCCTTTGGTCTGCATGATCTGAAAATAGCTGCTGAAGTCGTCTCTGATTTGGGGCTTAAATTTGGGGTGGTAATAAACAAACACGGGCTTCCATTTGATGGCGTTGAGAGATACTGCAGTGAGACAGGGATAGAAATTCTCGGAAAAATACCCTTCAGCAAAGAGATAGCGGGCAAATATTCCAGAGGAGAGCTTCTGTACGATATGAAGGACTTCTTCGTTGATCTTTACGAGGGGATAACATGAAGCAAGTTGCGGTGATAAGCGGGAAGGGCGGGACGGGAAAGACAACATTCTCAGCCACTATTCATGCAATCGAGGGTGGGGTTGTTGCCGACTGCGACGTTGACGCTCCAAACCTGCACATTCTTTTAAAGCCTCAGATACTAAGCTCTGAAGAATTTGTTGCAACAAAAAAAGCGAGAATACTGCAGGATGAGTGCTCAGGATGCGGTCTATGCTACGAACTATGCAGATTCGGAGCGATAGAAATCGATAGTGGAGGAAGATATTTTGTTGACGAGAAAAAATGCGAGGGATGCGCCTTCTGCTTTAACGCCTGTCCAGAAAAGGCGATTGTAATGGATGATACCAAGACGGGAGACATTTACTTCTCAAAAACCGAGTGGGGGTACTTTATTCATGCAAGGTTGAAGCCCGGAGAGGAGAACACGGGAAGGCTCGTTACCGAGGTTAAAAACAGGGCAAAGAAAATTGCTGAAGAAAATGCTACAGAGTATCTGATCGTCGATGCCGCTCCCGGAGTTGGATGTCCTGTAATGGCGAGCTTAACTGGGGTTGATGCAGCCATCATCGTGACGGAGCCAACAGCTTCAGGTTTGAACGATATGATGAGAGTTATTGACCTCTGTGAGCATTTCAAGATAAAGCCATTTGTTGTTGTGAACAAATACGATCTCAATATTGATGTGGCATCTGAGATTGAGAATTCTTGTGCTGCTAACGGAATTGATTTTGTCGGTAGAATTCCGTTTGACGATAGCATTCCAGAGCAGATGGCAAACTTGAGTTTTCCTTTTACCGGTAAAGCTGCCGACAAGATGGTAGAATGCTGGAAAAAAGTAAAGGAGGTGTTGTGATGCAGAAAAGAGTTACGGATGAAGAGATTAAAGAGAGGCTTGGAAAAATCAAAAACAGAATCGCAGTGATGAGCGGAAAGGGAGGGGTTGGCAAATCAACTGTAACGGCTTTGCTTGCGGTACACTACGCAAGGCAGGGGAAGAATGTAGGTATTTTGGATGCAGATTTTCTCGGTCCAAGCATACCACATCTATTCGGTTTAAGGGGGAGCAGGGTAGCTGTCAGTGCTGACGGGCTTGAGCCCGTGCTGAGTCACAAGTACCATATCAAGGTAATGTCAATGCAGTTTCTGCTGCCAAAGGAGGAGACGCCGGTGATATGGAGGGGGCCACTTATAGCGGGGGTAATTAGGGAGTTCCTCGGTAGGGTTGCGTGGGGAGAGCTTGATTATCTACTTGTTGATTTACCTCCGGGAACGGGAGATGCTCCCCTTACTGTAATGCAAGATGCAAAGCCTACTGGTGTGGTTGTAGTCTCAACCCCTCAGGAACTAACCTCGGTGATAGTCGAGAAAGCGATAAACATGGCTGAAGAAACTGAGACGTCAGTTCTCGGACTGGTTGAGAATATGAGCTATTTCATCTGCCCCAACTGTGGTCACAAGAGCTACATTTTCGGTGAGGGCAAGGGCGAGGTTCTGGCGAAGAAGTACAACATAGGCTTCGTTACAAGCATACCGATTGAGGAGGAACTTCTCAAGCTTGCGGATGCTGGCAAGATAGAGGAGTACGAGAAGGACTGGTTTGAAAACGTTAACTTTTAATTTTTCGAACACACTTTTTACTCCAGAAGTCAATACCCAACGAGGTTTAAGTATTTTAAAGATTATTTTTTTCTTGGGTGATAGTATGAAAGATGAAATACTTGCTCTCCTGGAAAAGTTCTGCCGGGAAGGTGAAGAGAAACCCGGAATTTATAAAATAGCACGAGAGCTGGGAAGGGATGTTGAGGAGGTAACGAAAGCAATTAAAGACCTTGAAGCTGAAGGCGTGATTAAATACGAAAGCACCCCCGCCGGAGACACCTACGTGTGCATACAGATGAGTTCTGACGAAATTCTAAAGCTAAGAGTTGTAAATTACATTAAAAGTATGGGAAAAACTGACATTCAAACCCTTGCCAGGGTTCTTGCAGAGGACAGAAACACAATTTCCAAAACCGTAACTGAACTTGTTAATGAGGGCAAACTGAAGTATTCGGGAGAGGCCGGAGCCAGCTGGATTGAACTCGCATAACTGTAATGTTTAATATTCGCTTTTTATAAATTTGTCAACACCCCAATATTTTTAACTAATAAGCATAGAGAAAATAATCATGGTTACGAGAAGAGATTTTCTCAAAGCCACAGCTTTAACCGTCACTGCCGTATCGGCGGGCATTAAGTTTCAACCGAAGTCCTATGCTGAAGCTACCACGGCAAGTGGAGAAGTAAAGTTTGTTCCAAGCATTTGTGCAATGTGTCCAGCAGCTTGCAGCATACAGGTGGAGGTAAGAGATGGAAAGGTTCACAGAATCCACGGCACGCCTGAACATCCTATAAACAACGGAAAGATCTGTGCGAGAGGTAATGCTGGTGTCGAAAGGCTCTACAACCCTGACAGGCTGAAAAAACCGCTTATAAGGACGGGAGAGAAGGGGACATGGAGCTTCAGGGAGGCAAGCTGGGATGAGGCCATCTCCCTCATTGCGAGCAAGGTAAAGGAATACCACGACCTGGGACATCCGGAGTACATCGGGATGCTCGGCGGATGGTTGCCGTGCAGTTACTACAAACCATTCTTTAAGGCCTTTTTAGCCGCACTCGGAACGCCGAATGGGGCGGGTGTTCCTGAAGCCCTCTGTTTCATCTCCAAAGCTCTCGGCTGGAAGTCTGCATATGGCTTTGGCTCACATCCAGAGCTTTTGACAGACTACGAGAATGCAAGATACGTCATAATGCTCCGCAGAAACGTTGCTGGAAGCATAAGCGTTGTTCACGGGTGGAGGCTTGGGCAAAACAGAAGAAGGTTCAAGCTTGTTGTTCTCGACCCAAGATACAGTGAGACTGCCGCGAAGGCAGATCTCTGGTTGCCAATCAAGCCCGGAACTGATCTCGCATTCCTGCTGGCGACGATGAATGTGATAATCAACGAAAAGCTGTACGACTCTAACTTCCTTGCAAAGTACACAAACGCTCCGATGCTGCTCAAAGGCGGAAAACCGTTCAAGGTTTGGGATGAAAATGGCAAGAAAAAGTACCTTGTATACGATCTCGCTAAGGCGAGTGCTGTTGAACATGATATTGCTTTGCTACCAGCTTTGGAAGGTGAGTACGAGGTGGATGGGGAGAAAGTAATACCCGTTTTCGAAGCTCTAAAAAGGAAGGTTGCGGAGTACACACCGGAATGGGCTGAGAAGGAGACTGATATTCCAGCAGAGAAGATCAGAGAGATTGCGAGGGATTTTGCTCTGCATAGAGGTGTGATCGACTCAGGATGGCATGGACCAAAGTACAGGAACAGCCTGCTTACGTGGAGGGCAGCAGCGATGGTTAATGCCCTTGTAGGTTCGGTTAACAATGACGGAGGGTTGCTTTTTACAGGTTTTGCTCAGTTCGTGTCCGCAAAAGCCAAATCGAGCGAGGCACCCCCACAAAGCGTTCTGAGGATGTGGGCAGAAAAGAGGGGAATTGCAACAGCCTTCCTCGGACATACAGTCCAGGCCTTCTACGATGCGATCGTCAACAAAGATCCATATCCAATAAAGATGCTCTTCGTAATTGGTCACAACCTGCTCATGAACATGCCTGAAAGGCAGAAGTGGGAGAAAGCAATGAAAAAGCTCGAGTTCATGGTTGCAGTTGATATTCTACCTCAAGATCATCTCTACTACGCAGATGTAGTTCTTCCGGAGTCAACATATATCGAGAAAGATGATCCTCTGTTCCCCATAGCCTACGCACCAGCTTTCGGATTTCATACTAGAATTAAAGCAATAGATCCGGTTTACGATACTAAGCACGTCATAGAGATGATGGTGGAGATTTCAAGGAGCATAGGTACAGAGGACGTTTACTTCAAAGCCCTAAGCAAGGGGCTTGGAGTTGACGCGACAAAGCTTAAAGAATACTACTACGCCGAAGGAGTGGCAGGGATAAGAAGAGCTCAAGCAGAGGCGAAAGGTGTTAATTACAACGAATTGCTCTCGAAAGGGTACGTCGTGAAGGCGACGAGGGACAAAATCGTGTACAACATGCCCTACAAGCAACCTCTCCCGACCCCAACCGGAAAGGTAGAGCTTTACAGCTTCATGCTCGCAAGCTTTGCCTCCAAAGCTGAGGATCCTTACTGGGATCCGATCATAAAGTGGGTACCGCCGAAAGTGAGCGAGAGGAGGCTTGGTAGTAATGAGTTCTATCTTATTTACAGCCGCAGCCCCTTCACAACCCACTCTTCAACCTCGGACAATCCTGTCCTTGCAAAGCTTATTGAGGATGCAGAGCTATACTACAAGGGAATTTGGATCAACAGTGAGAGAGCAGCTGAGCTTGGAATAAAGAACGGTGATAGAGTTATAGTCGAGTCCGTTTATACGGGCGACAAAACGGAGGCAATAGCATTCGTGAACGAACTTGTAAGGAAGGATACGATTTTCACGGTCTCAGGATTCGGGCAGAGCAGTGAGAAGCTCACCCACATTCCGCAGAGGGGTATGACAATGATGAAACTCGTTCCGCTCCAGTTTGATTCGCTGAGTGGTACTGTGATGAGTCAGGAGACTGTTGTGAGGATAAGCAGGGTGTGAGGTGGTTGAAATGGTTAGATACGGTATGGTCATTGACCTTGAAAAGTGCCTTGGCTGCGAAGCTTGTGTTACAGCATGCATAGAGGAGAATGATGTACCTTATGAGACGGGATTGAGAACTCAGGTTCACAGGGTTGTTACTGGAAAATTCCCGGACGTTTCGACGATGTATATGCACAGAATCTGCATGCACTGTGAGCATCCCGGCTGTGTCCATGTCTGTCCAACAGGAGCGAGTTACGTCAACGAAGACGGCATTGTCCTCATTGACTATAATCTATGCATTGGCTGTAAGTACTGCATGGTTGCCTGCCCGTATCTGGCAAGGTACATCCACCCCGAAAGGCATACTCCAGACAAGTGCACGTTCTGCGCTCACAGGGTGAAGGAGGGTAAGCTTCCGGCGTGCGTTGAGACCTGTCCAGCCAATGCTAGAATCTTTGGCGATCTCGACGATCCGAACAGCGAGATATCCAAGATAATTCAGGAGAACAGAGCCTTTCCAATCGGTGCCGAGTATGGGACGAAGCCTAAGGTGTTTTATATAAGACCGGGGTGACGGAATGCTCATTTTGAATCCTCAGCATTATTACCTCCTCCAGCAACCTTGGTGGGGAATCCTGATCGCATTCTACCTTTTCCTCGGTGGACTGGGAGCTATGGCCTTCTGCATCAGCTTCTACTTCTGGAGAAGAGGTGGAAGCGAATCACTTGTGGTAAGCGGATCGATTCTGGGTTTAATAGTAGTCTTTGTCGGTACCCTTGCTCTTGTCTTCGATCTCGGACATCCTGAGAGGTTTTATCTCGTCCTTATCAGTCCAAAGCTTAACCCGACGTCATGGATCGTGATGGGTTCGATGCTTCTCTCGGCCTTCATGCTGTTCACAACTCTCTTCGTCGCCCCAATGCTCCGCTGGTTCAGGTGGGTACCATGGGCTAAAAGCCAGACTGCCATTAGGGCTTTTGGGTGGCTCGCATTTCTCAGCGGAATCGGAGTTGCGGCATATACAGGAATACTCATTGGAGTCGTTTTCAACATACCCTTCTGGAATGCCCCTGCTCTGCCAGTAATATTCATGATTTCAGCCCTATCCACAGGCTTGGCGTCGCTCATACTTCTTATGCTCGTGGTTGAGAAGGATGCTGAAGAGATCCACGTGATGGCAAAAACTGACGGATTCGTCATGATCTTCGAGCTAATAGTGCTGTCTATATTCCTGCTGATAAGGAGCTACGGTCCGATAGCGGCTATCGAGTCAGTGAACACAATACTATTCGGCTGGCTGGCTCCGTACTTCGTGGGCGGTGTGCTGCTGATGGGTCTGGCAATCCCGATAATGCTCATATTCGGCTACGAAGTCCGAAGACCGGGTGTTGTAACAGTAACTGCAATTTCAGCAATCTTTGTGCTAATTGGAGGAGCATTGCTTAGATATGTGGTTCTTGAAGCAGGGATTCTGCAGATTCCCTGCTGTATCTAAATTTTTTTAAGTAATCTGCTTAATTTTTTCCATGAACTGCGAAAGTTGCAAGAAGCTTTCATGTGTTGTGAGGAGTGAGGACTATCCCAAGAACTGTCCGATGGCTACAAGCAGAGAGGTTTTTGAGGAGGCGAGGAAGATATACGAAAAAGATTCCGAGACGAGGAGGATGGCTGCCGAAGCATCCATTGTTGAAGCTGTGGGCTACATGCAGTGGCCACGCCTGAGAGATACGATAGAGTTCGCAAGGAGAATGGGATACAAAAAGCTCGGATTGGCCTTCTGCATAGGTCTTCAGAAGGAGGCTGAGACTGCGGCAAGAATACTGCGGGAATGGGGTTTTGAAGTTGTTTCTGTAATGTGCAAAACCGGCAGTTTTCTGAAAACTGAGATAGGAGTCCCAGAAGAATACACGATGTACTCGAAAACCGGCTATCTAATAGGGACTGTAACGTGCAACCCCGTGGCTCAGGCGCTGTATCTTAACAAACACAGGACGGAGCTGAACATTATCGTTGGATTGTGCGTGGGTCACGATGCAGTCTTTACGAAGCATTCAGAGGCTCCCGTTACAACGCTGATAGCGAAGGACAGGGTGCTGTCCCACAACCCGGCAGCAGCCCTCTACACGTACTACTGGAACTCGTACTGGATGAAGGAGAAAGTGTAGGCTGATAGAATGGCTAAAAACAGCCATACAATCGGTCATGTTGTCTTCATTGCTCTTTACGGCACGCTAATAGTTTCTTCCATCCTCTTCTACAATTCGGTCGGTATAACACCTTTGCTCTACGCAGGAGGAGCTACTTTAATATTAGGAGCCATTACTGTTTTCTGGGCGAGTCAGTCACGCGGGAAAGGCAGTCTTGTGGAGAGTGGTTTATACGCCTTTATCCGTCATCCTGAGTTTCTGGGCCACATGCTGATCATTTTCTCTTTAATTCTCTTGTCTCAGCACCCGATCAGCCTGATTATAGGCGTAATGCTAATTACCCTACTCTACCTTGCAATGTTGGATGAGGAAAGGAGAAATGTGGAGAAGTTTGGGGACGCATACATAGACTACATGAAGAGAGTTCCGAGAGTAAATCTACTGGCTGGATTTATAAAGCGGATGTACCGCAGGAAAGTTTAAAATTGCACACAATTTTTATTTCACAGTGTCCGAACTTACACATGGACGAAGCCCTGAAAGCCGGAAAAATATCTGCAGTCGCAAATGTCATTCTAACTGTTTTAAAAATCGCAGCCGGAGTTCTGATCAATTCAACCGCACTTATTGCAGATGGGATACATTCTTTCGTTGATGTTCTCGGTTCACTCCTCGTTTGGCTGGGCATCAGGATAGCATCAAAACCTGCCGACCCCTCGCATCCATACGGACACTTCAAGGCCGAGAGTTTGGCGGAGATGAGCGTGGGGTTGATCATCATTTTGTCATCTCTCTTGATATTACATGAAGCGACCTTGAGTCTGATAAATGGTTCCGTTCCGGCATTCGAGATGTATGCAATCCTCGTTGCTTTGTTTTCAGCCCTTGTTAACGAAATACTGGCGAGATACAAAATAAGAATCGGACTGGATACAAGATCATCATCCCTGATCGCAGAAGGAAAACATTCTAGAGTTGATGTTCTATCTTCTCTTTCCGTAGTTGCCGGTCTTATTCTTGTTTATCTGGGCTACTGGTGGGCTGATGCAGTAGTCGCGATGGCAATCTCGGTCTTCATTTTCCAGATAGGGGCTGGAATTCTCAAGAACTCCCTCGACGTGCTGATGGATCGAGTGGACGAGGAGGTTATAGTTAAGGTGATGTCGGTAATGGACAAAATTGAGGGGGTGGAGTCAGTAGAGTTCGTCGCCACAAGAGGGACATGGAAGAGTAAAGTCGTTGAGGTGCATTTCACGGTCAATCCGGGAATGGATGCTGAAACGATAGATGCAATAGAAAGAGAGATAGTGGATGAGATCAAAGGGAGGATTCCGGGAGTTGTTGATGTCGTTGCCGTTGTCAAGGTAAGCAGACCGAGAGTGTTAGCAATCCCTGTTGACGAGGACGGGAACTTCACGCGAGAGCTTGATTCTCCGCAATTCATGATAGTTAGTCTGGAGAGTGGGGAGAAGAAGATCGTGAAAAATGAGCATCATAAGGCAGAGAAAAGAAAAGGTTATTTGATCTCCGAGTGTTTGGAAAAGCATGGGGTAAGCATTGTTGCTGTCAGAAAGGTGGGTGAAGGGGCGAAAGCGCATCTGAGGAGTCGGGGGATTGTTGTGAAGCTCATCGATTCGAATTTAAAGGATGTTGAGGATATAATCAAATCTTTCCAGAGATCATGAAAATAAAGATACTGTACGATAACAAAGCTCTTCCAGGATTCAAGCCGGGATGGGGATTCTCAGCCCTTCTCTGCCTCGGGCTGAAATCGGTTCTATTTGACACTGGTAGTGATGCTGGAAGGCTGGATTTCAACGCGAGGATGCTGGGTGTTGATAAAAGTGATATTAGGGTATGTTTCATCTCACACAAGCATGCAGACCATACAGGAGGTTTGGGATGGCTCCAGAGCGGGACGAAAATATTCTTTCCGGGTGAATACGACGGGAGCTTGGCTGAGATAGATACTTTGTTTTTCAGCCGCCCCATAAAAGAACAGGCTCTAATTTACAAACCGCAAAGAATTATGTTTGTTGGTTGCTCCCATCCAGGCATTATTCTGATGGCAAGAGAGGCTTTCGAGAGATACGGAAAGCTGGAACTGATTGTGGGCGGAATGCATTTGTTTGGTATTACTGACTACAAAATCGAGAGCATAGCCAAGGAGCTGAAAAAATTCACCAAGAGGATTGCTCCATGCCACTGCACGGGCGATGAGGGGAGGAAGATATTCAGAGATGTGTTTGGTGAGAGATTTGTTGAGGCGAAAGCCGGAAGCGTAATCGTATTAAACTTTTTAGGTTAACCGAAAAATTTAAGTTAATGGCCATCACATTATACTCTGGAGGTGATAGAATATGCCGGGTGGCGACAGAACTGGCCCTTGGGGATTAGGGCCTAGAACCGGAAGGAGAGCAGGATTCTGCTCAGGTTACAGGATGCCTGGATTCATGAACCGTTCAGTGTTTCCTCCGTTTGGCGGAAGATGGTTCGGATGGTTCGGTAGAAGATTCTGGGGTAGAAGAGCGGGTAGAGGTAGAGGGAGGTGGTGGTGATGCCCTGGTGGATGCCCGGTTGGGGTGGCAGAGGCTGGAGATGGTGGTACAGAGCCACTGGCCTTCCGGGATGGATGAGATGGGGTTGGTGGGGATATGACTATCCACCCTATCCATATCCACCTGCCTTTAGACCTGAAGACGAGCTTGAGATGCTCGAAACGATGAAAGAGGATCTTGAAGCTGAGCTTGAAGATATCAAAAAGAGGATTGAGGAGCTGAAAAAGGAGCTTGGTAGGTAATTTTTTACTTTTTCACTTTTTTCAAGAAATAGGGAGCGGCAGCAAAACCAAAAACTCCAAAACTGATGCTTTGTGATGCGAGATACGCTAATATCATCAGGACTGAAAAAGCTGTTGCTAAAAGAGAGGCAACTGTCGAGTACGACTCTCTCTTCACAACAGCCCCTTTAAGATACGTCGCTGCTATCGTTCCCAGCACGAATGCGTTGATCACAGATCCACCATCCACAGTCCACCAGCCGAGCGTAACATCTCCGTAGAGGGCAGAGAGTATCTCAAGTGCTGTGAGCAAAAGGAAGTACAGTGTAAAAATAAGGGCTACAACCATACTCCCACCTCCGTTGCTATCATAGATACCATGTAGGCGACGGCGAAGCTGAAGAGCACGCCAAAGATTGCCCATTTTGTCCCAATCTCAGCTCTAATAGCGGCAATTGTGGCAACACAGGGCATGTAAAGCAGAGTGAATAGCATGAAGGCGAAAGCTTGATGGGGGGTCATAACACTTGCTATATCCACATTCAGCACCCCTATTGTTGCTACAACGACTTCCTTGGCAACAAATCCCGTTATAAGGGCGAGAACGAGTTCCCAGCTCCAGCCCATTGGGGAAAAGAGAGGCTGGAGGGCTTTACCGAGCATTGCAGCGTAGCTGCTTTCTATGCTTCCTCCGGGGTAGTTCGTAATGTACCACACAACAACCGACATGGCCAGAATTACCGTTCCGGCCTTCTGTATGAAGTGTTTCGTCCTCACCCACGTCATAAGCCACAATTCTCGTAAACTCGGAAGCATGTAGGGTGGCAGCTCCATGATGAACTCGCCCTCCCCTTTCAGCAGCGTTTTTCTCAAAGCCAGAGCTGAAATTAGTGCTATCAGGACACCAATAAGATAAAGAGCCATTATAACGGCACTTCCGGTTTTGGGAAAGAAGATGCCCGCAAACAGAACGTAGATCGGCAATCTTGCACTGCAGGACATGAAGGGGTTTATGATAACGGTCGCAATTCTAACTCTCTCATCTTCAATGCTCCTCGTTGCCAGTACTGCCGGAACATTGCAGCCAAAGCCCATGATTAGCGGGATTATTGATCTTCCATTCAGACCGAACCTCGCCATAAGGCCATCAACGAGATAGACCGCTCTGGGCATGTAACCGCTCAGTTCAAGAATTGAAAGAGCCAGAAATAGAAACGCGATGTTTGGAATGAAAGAGAGAACACTCCCAACTCCTGCGACAACCCCATCCCCAAGCATGGAGAAAAGCCAACCGTCTAAACCGCTTATGTAGGATGCGAGAGTATCGAAAATCTTGCCAAGGAGAGAATTGAAAGGTTCCGCAATTGTGTAAGTGAAAACGAACATCATCCACATTATAGACAGGAAAATCGGGATTCCGAGATGCTTATCCATAAACACTTCATCAAAGGCCTCGTCAATTTCCGAAACCCCTACTTTCTCTGATTTCGCAACTTCTCTGGCTATTCTACCAGCAAGCTCAATCTTCTCTTCCAGACTCCCGCGAAAAACCTTTGGAACTTTCCCGCCTTTTAAGATTTCCTTCTTCAGCTCCTCAATACCCTCTCCTCTCACAGCAGAGGTCTTAACGACGGGAAGTCCCAGAATTTCACTTAACCTCTCCTCATCAATCCTGATTCCCTCCTTCTCTGCTTCGTCAATCATATTCAATGCTATGATCATTGGCACTCCAAACTCTGTGAGCTGAAGAGTCAGATACAGATTTCTTTCGAGATTCAGTGCGTTTACAACATTGAGGATAAGATTGGGCTTCTCTCTGATTATGTAATCTCTCGCAACTTTCTCGTCGAGGTTTTCTGTTTCAAAACCGTATATGCCAGGCAGATCGACGAATGTTACAACTTTACCACCTATTACTCCTTTTCCCTCCTTCTTTTCAACCGTTACCCCTGGAAAGTTCGCAACCGTGAAATTTCCACCCGTGAGGGCATTGAGCAAACTCGTCTTTCCGACATTAGGATTCCCTACCATTGCGACCCTCAAAAAATCACCTCTGCTGCTTTAGACACGGGTGTTTTCCAGTCCTGCAGAATTCCCTAAAATGCTCCAACCATCTTGGATTAACCGCCGGGCTGGATTCTATAAACCTGACAAAATTTCGAAGCTGTCTAAGGGTTTGAGGGTGAAGAACGTGCTCAAGTGCACAAGCGTCGCTTTCGGCAATCTCTTCTGGCACTCCAATTGCTGTAAGAAACTTTATCAGAATATCTCTTTTCTCTCTAACTTTCCTCGCTGCTTCCACACCCTTATCCGTAAGAGTTACATGCATCCTTTTCTTGTATATCACGTAACCCTCTTTTGATAGTTTGTCAAGCATCTCAGAAACTGAAGCTGGTTTAACGCCCAAGCTCTCTGCCAGCTCCATGACCTTTGCATAACCCTTTTTCCTGCTCAGAGAATAGATGGCCTCAAGGTAGTCTTCAGATCTTTTCCCCAACATCAACTGCCACCTTCATTGCCAACCCTCTTCCAATAACGAACTTTGTACCATTCACCGACACCAGTATTGCTCCGCCCCTCCTTCCAGCGATCCTTATTTTCTTTCCTGGAACCAGACCCATTGACATTAGCCTTGCTGAGCATCCTCTGCCTCCAGTTATTGCGACAACTCTCCCCTCTTGCCCCTCTCTGAGCGCTGATAGTGGCAGTACAGTCATTGTAGTTAGGGTGACCTAAATGTTATTAAACCTTTCGGTTATCCTAAAAAGTTGGATAATAACACATTGATTCGCTAATAGCTTAAATTTTAATAACAATTTCCTATACTTTATGCACTAATGAAAGCTGACCGTATCAAATCGAAAAGTTCTTAATGACTTGAAAAAACAGCAGGCAGCAAAGAGGTGATTTGTAATGGTGCTAGAATTAGGAAAAGGAGCTCTTGTTATAGACGACATGAAAAACGTTAGCATAAAGATTGGGGAAGTTGTCGAAGAGGAAGAAGAATGGGCCCCAATGGGTCCAACACCGATGCCAGGCATTGCAACCCTTCGCGATTGGGACTTTTTCCTTCTGAAACGCTACAAGCCCTTCTACGCTCCTGCATGCGACATGTGCTGCCTCTGTACGATGGGTAAGTGTGACCTGACGGGGAACAAGAGGGGGGCATGTGGTCTTGACTTGGCTGCGCAGACAGGTAGGATTGTAACAATCGCATGCTCAGTTGGTGTTTCGGCCCACACGGGACATGCGAGGCATATGCTCCACGACATAGAGCACATGCTGGGCAAGAAGCTCGATGAAATCCCAGTTGACCTTGGACCAGAAATTGCTGAGGTTGCGCCGCTAACAGAGCTGATCACAGGCATTAAACCGAAGACCCTCGCCGACTTAGAGAGGGCGCTGAGGTACTGTGAGGAGCAGATAGTGCAGGTTGTTGATGCCATCCACACGGGCCAGGAGGGCAGCTACCTCGATTACGAGTCGAAGGCCCTCCACCTCGGCATGCTTGACTCTCTTGGTAAGGAAATAGCAGATATAGCTCAGATTTGTGCTTTTGGTCTGCCGAAGGGTGAAGATAACCAGCCGCTGATAGAGGTTGGAATGGGGGTCATGGACAGAAGCAAAGCCCTAGTTCTTGTTATCGGCCATCATGCCCCGCCAGCTGTGAACATCGCGGACTACATCGAGAACAATGGTCTGGAGGATGAAGTGGACTTGGGCGGTATCTGCTGTACAGCCAACGACATGACAAGATACTACCAGAAAGCAAAGATTGTCTCAGCCCTGAGCAGGCAGCTCAAGGTCATAAGAGCCGGGCTTGCTGACGTCATCGTAATTGATGAGCAGTGCATAAGAGCAGACATCCTCTACCACACGAAGAAGCTCGGAATCCCGGTGATCTGCACCAATGAGAAGGCAATGCATGCGTTACCGGACATGACGGCCAAGGATCCGAAAGAGATCATCAAGTACCTGCTCGACGGCAATCCGGGCTGTGTTATCTTGGATCCGCTTAAGGTTGGAGAGGTTGCGGTTGAGGTTGCGAGGGCGAGGAGGAAGCAGAGAGGAGACGACATCGGGCCGAGACTGACAGAGGAGGAGTTTATGGAATACGCCAAGGCTTGTACGCAGTGCGGAAACTGTACAATTGCATGCCCGCAGGGAATAAGGATCGGTGAGGCGATGGAGGCTGCTGAGAATGGCGACAGGAGCAAGCTGGAGGAGAGATGGGATATCTGCATTGCATGCGGAAGATGTGAGCAGGTGTGTCCGAAGAACATACCCATCATCGACATGCTGAACTATGCAGCTTGGAACAGGATAATCAACGAGAAGGGTAAAATCAGGAGGGGTAGAGGACCTGTTAGAGATTCAGAGATCAGAAATGTCGGTGCACCGATCGTTCTCGGAACGATTCCGGGTATTATCGCACCAATCGGATGTGGAAACTACCCGAACGGAACCAAGGAGGTTTACACCATAATTGACGAGTTCGCCTCAAGGAACTACATAGTCGTGACGACAGGCTGTATGGCATTCGATGCAGCAATCTACAAGGACGAAGAAGGTCTTACAGTTTACGAGAAGTACCACGACAGGTTTGATGGCGGAGGAGTGCTGAATATCGGAAGCTGTGTCAGCAATGCGCACATCCATGGTGCTGCGATTAAGGTTGCGAGGATATTCGCGAAGAGGAACATCAGGGCGAATTACGAGGAGATCGCTGATTACATCCTGAACAGAGTCGGTGCGTGCGGTGTTGCTTGGGGAGCCATGAGCCAGAAGGCAGCCTCAATTGCTACAGGATTCAACAGGCTCGGAATTCCGGCAGTCGTAGGACCGCATGGAAGCAAGTACAGGAGAGCCTTCCTTGGCAGACCATACAACGACGAGGACTGGATGGTCTATGACGTCAGAACGGGAGAGAGGGTGAGAATAGAGCCTGCTCCACAGGATCTGCTTGTCGCTGCAGAGACGCTTGAAGAGGCAATTCCGCTGATGGCCAAGCTCTGCTTCAGGCCCAACGACACAGCACAGGGGAGATCGATCAAGCTCACGCACTACATCGACCTCAACCTGAAGTACCTCAAGCGCATGCCGGACGACTGGCATCTGTTCGTCAGAAGTGAGGCTGATCTGCCACTGGCCAAGAAAGAGGAGCTGCTGAAGGAACTCGAAGATAAGCACGGCTGGAAGATCGACTGGGAGAAGAAGAAGATCGTTGAAGGGCCATTGAGAGGCTACCATGCTGGCTTCAACCCGACGAACGTGGAGAGGCTGTTTAAGGAAGGATTCATGACGCTGTGAGGTGGTGAAAATGCCGAAGGCTTACGAGCAGCCGTTTGATGCTGCCAACATTCCCGGGCCAAAGATGGCGAGTCTGCTGGAGAAGGGGAAGCCGGTTGCGAACATGATAAAGAGGGCAAAAAGGCCGCTGCTCATCGTAGGGCCAGACATAACCGACGAGATGTTCGAGAGGATAAAGAAGTTTGTGGAAAAGGATAACATAACAGTGGTTGCAACCGGTAGCGCGATAACAAGGTTCGTCGAGGCTGGCTTGGATGGAAAGGTTAAGTACGCAGTGCTGCACGAGCTGACGAACTTCCTGCTCGACCCAGACTGGCCGGGATTCGATGGGCAGGGCAACTACGACCTCGTTGTGATGATCGGAACAATTTACTACCACGGCTCCCAGATGTTCGCAGCCTTCAAGAACTTCGCTCCGCACATCAGAGCTCTGTCGATCGACCGCTACTACCATCCGAACGCAGACATGAGCTTCGGTAACCTCTGGAAGAGGGAAGAGGACTACCTGAAGCTTCTCGACGAGATCGTAGCGGAACTCTAAATTTTTTATTTTTCGATTAGATATTTTCTGTATCTCTCCCTGAGCAGTTTTTTGTCGAATTTTCCAACGCTCGTTTTCGGTATTTCGTCCACGAAGATTATCTCATCTGGTAGTTGCCACTTCGCAAATCTCTGCATCAGAAACTCTCTCAGCTCCTCCTTTGTGACTTTCTCCCTGTACTCGGGCTTTAAAACCACGATTGCTATTGGTCTCTCCTGCCATTTGGGATGTTCAGCAGCAACAACACATGCCTCATATACTGCCGGGTGTGCCATCAAGTAGTTCTCAAGGTCAACGCTACTGATCCACTCTCCTCCACTCTTGATGACGTCTTTAACTCTGTCAACAACCTTTACATACCCTTCAGGAGTTATGACTGCAACGTCTCCGCTTTTCCACCACCCGTCAACGAAGCTATCCTTTGTCCTCTCATCGTTGAAGTACTCCTTTGCAATCCACAGCCCCTTAATCCACAGTTCTCCCATCGATTTCCCATCCCACGGAAGCTCGTTCCCGTTGGCATCAACAACCTTCACTTCTGTCCCCAGAACTGGCAATCCCTGGTACCTCTTCAGATCCCAGTACTCTTCTTCGCTCAGCTCAAGCCCCGGTTTCACGAAATTCAGGGTTACGAGCGGAGAGGTTTCGGTTGCACCGTATGCATGGATTATCTCAACACCAAACTCTGCAAAGCCCTTCATCATTGCTACTGGAGGTTCTGAAGCTCCAGAACCAATTCTGACACCTTTAAGATCGGGTTTTGGATCCATTTTCCTTAAGTACTCAAGCATCGGTATTAGGATTACTGGGGCAGCCATTGTAACAGTCACACCCTCCTCTACAATCAGATCCACGAGCACATCGGCATTTTGCAGTGTGAAGAATCCCGGAAACACAAGCTTTGCTCCTGCCATAGTTCCACCAATATGCCCTCCCCAGCCGTTGGCGTGGAACATCGGGACTATCTGCATAACACAGTCTTCAGCTCCTATTCTCAGATTTGCTACTCCAGCCCATGCATGAAGGAATATGGATCTGTGAGAGTAGTAAACACCCTTCGGTTTCCCTGTTGTTCCTGAAGTGTAGCAGATCGTGGCTGTGCTTTTCTCATCTATCTCTTCCCATTCCCTTTCCTTCTTGGATTTTTCTACCAGCTCTTCATAGCTGTACACGGGATCAAGCTTTGTCTCTACTTCTCTGTCACTCATCACGACGAAAAATTCGAAATCATGCTGTGCTGCGAGCATCTCGGCAAACGGTAAAAGGAAGTCATCAACGAGCAGGGCTTTGGCGTTGCTGTGCTCTACAACGTAAGCAAGATCAGCTGGTGGCAGTCTCATGTTTAGTTCAAGCAACGCCGCTCCCAAACCTGGAACTGAGAAGTAGCTCTCATAGAATCTGTGGGTGTTGAAGCCGAGAATCCCGACAACATCTCCAGCTTTGATTCCGAGCTCTTCGAATGCATTTGCCATGGCACATACTCGCTCGTAGGCCTTAGCATAGCTATATCTGAGCATCCCTGCAATCGTTCTTGATGCAATCTCTCTGTTTGGGTAAATTTTGGCAGCGTGCTCGATTATTCTGGTAGTGTTCAACTGGTATTCATCATTCATTGTAGAAGGTGTTCCCCTGATCATACTTCCCACCAGTTAGATATTCGACAAAAATCTTTAATAATTTTTCGTTAAAGTAAAAATTTGTGAAATAAAAATTTACATTCTTTCAAGCGGTTCGATACCAAGCAATTCAAGCCCGTTTCTCAAAACTATGCGCGTGGCATCCACTATCGCCAGTCTGTGCATTCTTAACTCCGAATCTGCCTTGAGTACAGGGTGCAGGCGGTAGAAGTCGTTGAATGTCGAAGCGACGCTCAACACGTACTCTGCAAAGATGTTTGGCCTAAGCTCATTGAGGACTCTTCCGATGAAGTAAGGCATCTTGGAAAGCAGCATTACCAGCTTTCTCTCCTCAGCCGTACACAGCTCTCCCTTAAACTCGAGGTCTGGCATACCCTCCTCAACAGCCCTCCTCAGAATGCTGCAGGCTCTCGCGTGACTATACTGGATGTAGCTTGCAGTCTGCCTCTCAAAGTCCAAAGCCTTAGTCCAGTCAAAGGTCATCGGCTTTTCCGGAGCTACCTTAACGAAGTCGAATCTTATCGCTCCGACAGCTACAGCCTCTGCAATCTTCCTCTTTTCTTCATCATCTATCTCCCTACCAGCAAGTATTCTCTCAGCCTCTCTTTTAACCCTTTCAATTAGTTCGTCAGCAGAGATGAATTTTCCTTTTCTGGTGCTCATACTGCCTTCAGGCAGGGATACAAACTCAAAAAATATCACCTCTGGGGGCTTCAGGCCAATAATTTCGAGTATTTTTGAAAGCTGCGATGCATAGAGCTTGTGGTCTGCTCCAAGCACGTTTATAAACCTGCTGTAGTTTTCGTTCTTCCACAAATGGTATGCGAGGTCTCTTGTAATGTAGAGAGTAGTTCCATTCTCTCTTCTAACAACAACCTCCTTCTCAAAATCCTCAAGCTCGATTATCCATGCTCCATCTTTCTTTATCAGGTTCTTCTCATCCAGAACTTTCAAAATTTTGTCAACATATCCATTCCTTATGAACTCACTTTCCCAGATATATTCATCATGTGTAATATTAATTTGTCCGAGGGTTTGCTTTATCCCTTCCAGTGCTGTATTTACAGCATTCACAAATTTGGCTACTACTTCTTCATCCCCGTTTTCGTACTTCAGCATCAGCTCTTCAACGTGTTTCTCAAGCTCCGGCTCGCTTTCAAGCAGCCTGTTTGCATTTACATATGCCTCTGCAATTGCGTGGTCTGGCTTTTTGTCAGACAAACCGAATCTCTCAACACCAAGAACAGTAATGGCTGTCTGTCTTCCCATATCATTGACGTAGTAATGCGTCTTCACGTCAATTCCAGCCTTGCTGAATATTCTGGCAATTGTGTCGCCTATAATCGAATTTCTGATGTGTCCTATATGCAAAGGCCCGTCGGGGTTGGCAGAGGTATGTTCTATTAGAATCCTCCCTTTCAGATTGAGGTGTCCGTAGTTCTCATCTTCATCGAGAATGACGTTAATGGTATCTTCAAGAAACTCGTAGCTCGCAAAGAAGTTTATGTAACCGTTCGTGCTCTCTACACTGCCGATGTAATCGCTTTCGACCTCAATTTTCTCGACAATTTCATCGGCAACTTCTTTGGGGCTCTTCTTCAATTCCTTGGCAAGTTTGAAGGCAATAGTTGATGCAAGATCAGAGTGCTCACTCTCTCTTAAAAATCTCTCATCCCCGTATTCACCCAACGTTTTAATGACTTCCTCTCTGAATCGCAGAAACATTGCTCCCTCTATGAAGATGGATTTTTCAATTTAACTGAAAAAGGTGGGCACGCCTCGGGTCGATCCGCCTTGCAGGCATCTGCCAAACTCCAAACTCCTCCTCCCCGCACCCCCGGAAGCGCCGGACGTCCGGGGTTAGCCTGCTCCCTTCCGGGCCTGGGCCGTTCCCCCCGGCAAATATGGCGGACAGCCCCTCCGGGCAGCCCGGCCATAACCGCC
>JAPDIY010000093.1 GCA_029259335.1 Archaeoglobi archaeon | reverse complement strand
ATCATCACCTCTGAATCTACCACGTAAACGTAAACATAATCTGGATTTTCAAAGGGCGTTTTCAATTTAATTTTTTCAATCTCCATCGTGCCGCAAGTGAAATGGGGGGAATAAAAAGGTAATTACTTATCTGAATTTACTTTGTAGAAATTTTATTTTCATGCGAAAATCTTATTTTTATTTGCCCCCAACTTCGGTTATGGATGTGATAACTAGCATATTCAACTCAGCAGAGGATGGCGACCGAATTATGATCTCCTTTCCCGATATTTATAGCTTTTATGGTATAAGCAAATGGCTTTCAGACCAGTTCGGTGATCCCGTCTGGATATTATGGACGGATGCCGCTGTGGAGAGGGTAAACTACATCGGAAAAAAATATGGCTTTCCGAGACACGGAGAGGCGGTAGTAATCGGAGCCAAAAAGAAATGTGAGTTTCTTGACGTAATCGAGAGATATGAGATTTTTGATGACTTAAGCGGTATTGTGAAATCGTTACCTCTTGAAAACAGAATGATAATCTCTTTCGGAGTAAATTTTCTCGAACTCTTTGGGTATGAGATTTCCAAGGCGGTTGAACTGCTAATAGAGCACGAGAGGGGGGTAATGTGCACTTGCACAGTAGGTGAGATGCCTGAAAAGCTTCTACCATTTCACGATGTTGTTGTAGAGATAAAGAAAAGTGAGGATTCCTTTTTGTCCTACCATTCCTACGTTGCAAAGCTCAAATTTTCAATGGAGGGTGGAGTGGCTGAGGTAAGCGACGCATTTTTCCTCAAAGAATAACCTTACTAGGACTGCTAAACGAGTCATAGTTTGTATATCAGGCAAATTTCCACGATACAACTTCAAAAATCGACCTTTTTAAACCCAAGTGAGGCTGAAAATTAGTTTTCGCCAAATCAAGCATTTAGTATTTTTCTGGTCTCACGTATTTACGGATTTCCTCGACAACTCCTAGCAGCTATTTTTCTATTATAAATTTCTTTCTTGACTTGTTTTTGATTATTCTCCTTGTTCGTTGACTTTTTCATTTTCTCACAAGAGTTGCGGATAAAATTTGGATAAGAACCTTCAAATACGAAGGGGGTGTCCGAATAAGCATGTAACCATATAAATAATTGTGCTTCAATCTATCATCTTCTATGGTAACAGCAGATATAGCAGAAAACAACCTGATTGAACTGCTGAAGGAATTTGAGATCTTTGAAAGGAACAGGATATCCTTGGAAATAAAACTTGCAGCAATAGCGATGTACTTACTTTCCTCAAGCCTTAGGAGGATAGCTCTTCTCTTAAACGTTGGGAAATCAACTGTTCATTACTGGATTGACAGATTCAAGGACTCTCTCGAATCTGAAGGGAAGGAGGAAGTAAAAAAGCTCGTAATAGCAAGAGTTGCTGTAGATGAAACCGTTCTAAAGTACAACGGAATGAAATGCTACCTCTTTGCTGCTTTAGACGTTGAGAGGAACAAGATCGTTCACCTAAAGGTTTATCCCACAAGGAATGCTTTGACAGCCTATTCTTTCCTTAAGGAGGTTTTGAGGATGTGCGAAGTGGAGGAGCTGATTCTCGACAAAGGACCGTGGTATAAAGATGCTCTGCAACGCCTGGGTGTTAAATTCAGGCACGAAAGCTTTGGAGAAAGGAGCTTAGTTGAATCCGTATTTAGCTCTTTCAAGCAAAGGGCTAAGATTTTCTTCTGTTCTATTACTGTGAATTTTAGGAGGAGGGAGAAGAGTGCAAGGTGGAGAAGAGCTTTAGAGTGTTGGAACAGGTTCTGCAGGATGTTCATGTTCTACTTCAACGTGGTGAGAGGATGTTATTAGGACACGTCCCTGGTAATGATAGTAATAACTTATAAATTCTTAGGAGGGTTCTTGCAGCCTCAGTGACGTCGCCTTTTCCAGCAATTGCTGAAACAACAGCTATTCCCGCAACACCACACTTCAGCACATCAATCGCATTTGTCTCGTTTATCCCTCCAATGGCTATAACAGGAAGTTTTGTGTTTTTCACTATTTCTTCCAATCCCCCAATCCCGATTGGGGTTTTAGCGTCTTCTTTGGTTGCTGTCCTGAACACAGGTCCAACACCGAGGTAGTCGGCGTACATCTCAGCCCTTTTGGCCTCATCAACGGTGTGGGCGGAGACGCCAACTATGCCATCGAAAAAATCTCTTATTGCGTATGCAGGCAAATCGTTTTGCCCGACATGAACTCCGTCTGCGTAGGCAGCAATTGCGATGTCAACCCTGTCGTTGACTATGAAGAGTGCGTCATAATCATACGTTAGCGCTCTCAATCTTTTTGCAGTTTCATAAATCTTTCTTGCCGATTTTCTTTTCTCCCTAAGCTGTATGGTTCTCACTCCTCCCTTCAAAGCCTTCTCCGCTAGTTCTTCATGCTTACCGAACTTTGAGTCGGTTATGAAGTAAACCTGCATTTTTTCCAGCATCGCAACAATTTTAGTTTCATCGTGTAAAAAACCTATGTGTCACTGAAGGAGTTGCTCAAAGACAGGCTTAGCGATGAAGAAATCAAGCTTGTAAGAAGAAGCTTTGAGATAATCGGAGATGTAGTTGTGATAGAAATTCCTGACGAGATAATGCATTGTAAGGATGACATTGTTGAAGCAATACTCAAGAGGCACAAGCATGTCAAAACTGTGTTGAGGAAGATTGGAGAGGTCAACGGAGTTTACAGAGTGGCAAAATACGAGATTGTTTACGGGGGTAAGACGGAAACAGTTGTTAAGGAGCACGGGTGCAGGTTTATTGTTGACCCAACCAAGGCTTACTACTCCGTCAAGCTCTCTGGAGAGAGGGAGAGGATTGCGAAACTTGTAAGAGAGGGAGAAAGAGTCCTTGTCATGTTTGCGGGAGTGGGGCCTTACCCTATACTCATTGCAAGGCTTGCCAAACCGCGGGAAGTTATAGGGATTGAGCTGAATCCCAATGCAGTTGAATATTTCAAGCAGAACGTGAAGCTGAACAAGGTTCAGGACATCGTTAAGGTCATTGAGGGGGACGTTAATGATGTAGTTCCCAGACTGTCTGGAAAATTCGACCGCATTCTCATGCCCGCTCCTTACTCTGCAGAGAACTTTATTCATCTCCTGAAAGGAAAGGTTGACAAAGGCAGTTATGTGCACTACTACACTTTCGAGAGTGAGAATGAGGAAGAGAAGCTGCCAGAAAAGATAGCTAGCAAGTTTGCGGAGCATGAAATAAACGTTGAAGTGCTAAAATTGAGAAAGTGCGGAAATTTTGCCCCTTATGTTAACAGATATGCTGTAGATCTTGAGGTTGTTGGATAAAGCTTTAATTTCGGGGACATATAACTCTCTCCATGAAAAAAAGTCTGATCCTGCTGTTTATTGTGTGTTTACTTGCCCAACCAGCATACGCTCAGTTTGAGCACGCTCAGAGAGCAGACATTAAGGCTGTCGCTGTAACAAGTGGCGAAAACCCTACTGGTGTCGTCATAAACATCAGCGTCATCGTCACTCCCGGAGACGGAAGGGTTTTCGTCTCGACAACCCCTTATACTGAAATTGACATGCAGGGAAGTGCACAGCTTGCCGCTTTAACAGCCTGCGATTTGCTGGGAATGGACTTCACAAAACACGATTTCTTTTACATCATCGAGGCTGAGGCTCCCATCGTTGGTGGACCTTCTGCGGGAGGTGTGATGACTGTAGCAACAGTTGCCGCTCTCAAGGGACTCAAAATCCGCAATGATGTTTACATGACTGGAATGATTTATCCTGATGGCTTCATAGGGCCTGTAGGTGGGCTAAAATACAAGCTTGAAGCTGCAGCATCTCACGGAGGAAAAATCTTTCTGATACCGGTGGGACAGAGGATAACCTATGTTGAGGAGCCTAAAGTTAGAAGGGTTGGGATTATCAGCATAATCTCCACCGAATACAAAAAGATAGATCTTGCGGAGTACGGCAAATCCTTAGGGGTCGATGTTTATGAAGTCAGAACTCTCAACGATGCACTGAAGTTCTTTACGGGCTATGAAATCGAAAAGCCACAGGGGAACTTCAGCATAAAGGCGTACTCCGACATTCTGAAAAAGCTTGCAGAGAAAATGAAAGATTCTGTGATGCCACTTAGAAAGGAAGTGAAAAGTGATAGGGCCGAAGACCTGATTAAAAAAGCTGAAGAGTACTATAGCGAAGGAAAATATTACACCGCCACAAGCCTTTACTTCCAGTCGAAAATCATCCTCAGATATGAACTTTACAAGAAGAGCGTAGTTACCGCCCAGCAGTTCGATAATGAAGTTGAGAGCATTGAAAATGAAATTGAATCTCTGAAGAACTATCTCAACAGTGAGGAAATTGGTGTTAATTCGTTCCAGATTATTGCCGCCGCACAGGAAAGGGTGGCAGAAGCAGAGAATTTGCTTGAAAAGGCAAAGACCGCAACCACAGATGATGAGGCCTTGCAGTATCTGGCCTATGCAAAGGAGAGGGTGGAGAGCGCGAAGGTGTGGCTCTCGATCCTACCTGAGCTGGGCAACGATTACGAAATTTCTCCGCAGGAAATGGAAAAAAGAGCGGAATTTTACATAATGCAGGCCGGTTCGATACTTGTGTACGCATCATCGCTGAACGGAGAACAGACGCTGCTGAATGATGGTTACGAAGCCCTCGATACTGCCAAGAGACTGCTTTCGGATGGGTTGTACGCTGGAGCAGCGGTGATGGCCATAAATTCAATTACGGATGCAAGCCTTTCCATCGAGGTTAAATACGGTGAGATTGGTGACAAGATAGAGGGAGCGAAGGAGGCTGCAAATTCTGCAATTTCTGAAGCGGAACAGGTTGTGTTCCCTGTGCTGCCTGCAGCTTACTATGAGTTTGCGGAGAGTATGGAGAACGAGTACGCGAAACTGATGTACTACAAGCTTTCTGAGAGGCTTGCAAAGTTGCTTACAGTCATGGCTAAATCTGGTGGTGAGAGAGAGCTTAAACACGTCGAGTTTAACCCCTACACCTACTACAGACCCGAAAAGAAATCAAGGATCGAGCAGGTTCTCGAAACACCAGGATTTGAAGCCGTTTATGGTATAATGGCAATTTCGGCAATTGCAGCTTTGGGTAGAAAAAGAATCAAAGGAGGACGTAGCAAATAGCACCAGCGAAAAGGGTTGCAAGAAAGTTAACTCCGGAATTTGTTAGATATCCTTTTTTTTCTAGCGTTGCACCAAGGATGCTGTCAATGTGAACGCCAATGAATGCCGAGAATGCGGCGATAATGGCGGCATGGATACTGATAACTCCCATCAAAAAAGCAAGTAGGGGTGTGAGAAAGGATGCGATTAAAGCTGACAACTCACCCTTAAACGAAATTCCGCCACTCACACCCGGTTCAACTTTTTTGAGGTTAGTTATAAGGTAAACGTTATTTTCGGCCTTCCCAACCTCACTTGCCACTGTATCTGCCAATGCTGCTGCAACTGATGCGACAAAAGCGGATGCGAAAACTACGTTGTCAGTTACACCATACTGTATTGCGAAAAAGAGCGGGGCAAGACTGTTTCCGAATACGTTTGCGTAACCTCTCGCACCACCAGCCTGCTCTGCTATTCCTCTGCTCTGCTTGATTTCGTACCTGTATTTGGTGATAGCCGAGCCGAGAATATAGAAAAGGAGCAGTACGGCAAAAAACCTGAAGTCCGTGAAGAGAATTAAGGTCGTGCCGACCAGTGTTGCACTCATCAATCCCGACTCATCTGCAACTCCAGCATAGAGGGCAAGAAGGCTCATGAGAAAAGATACGAGGAATGCTAAGCTGAGGTCAAACAAAGACGCTGAAGGCATATATATTTTGAATATGGTGAATACAGTTGATAGCGCTATCAGGAGCGTGAGTCTTTTATCCGCATCAGTCTCAACGCTCTCTACCAGTGATGCTGAGAGACCGCCAGCAAGTGCTATGAAGAAAATTTGGGCTGTGTTGAAATGTGAATCTGTTAAAAGATAAAAGGCAAGCAGGTAGAAGAGAGCTGCTGAAGTGTAGGCTGCAATATTCCAGATTGCATTTCTTCTCAACTCATGGACAAAAAGGAGGAATATTGACGCATATGCCACATCCTTTGGGATGGCAAAACACGCAAGAAGTGAAAGGAAGGCTGCAAATAGATGAGCATTGAAATACGAATCTTCATCGCTTGGGTTTCTTATTGAGAGCTTCAAGTTTCTTCTGTCGGAATAAATCAGAGTTACAATCGCGAAGATGGCGAAAGCTAAGCGGGGATCTAGTTTGATTGCAATCAATGCCACCACTGAAAGTACAAGTGCCGGAAGCATCGGGAAAAGTTAAGTATTGCTTGCATTTAAATGTTGATGGAATGCTGCTCAGAATTTACGAAAAGATGCTCGAAAGGGAAATAAAGAAAATTCCGAGGCATATTGTTGTCATCTGCAACCAACTCGGTGAGGGTTTCCTGAAGTTTGCAGCGTGGTGCAGGAAGTTTGGAGTTGAGGAGATCACGGTTTGCTCCCATAATCGAATCAATGAGGATTTGCTGAAGGGTTTTAAAGTTAGAATGATCCAGAACGAGCATGTGGAGGAAAAAGAAGGGGAGATGCCCACCATAAATGTTCTTGCCGGCTATACCGGGCATGAGGAAATTCTGAACACAGTCAGAAAGCTTGCTGAAATGGTAAGGAGAGGAGAGTTAAGGCCAGAAGAAGTTGACGAGAAAGTCTTCGAAAAATTTCTGACCGTGAAAACATCACCGGATATAATAATCAAGGCTGGAAATGAGGTTCCGGAGTTCCTGATATGGCAGGGCATATACAGCGAACTGTACTTTGCCGACATTGACTGGGAAAACTTCAGATATGTTGACTTTTTGCGCATTTTGAGGGAATACCAGAGGAGGGAGAGAAGGTATGGAAGATGATGTCAATCTCAGAACTGTTAGGGTTATAGCAGACTATCAGTTTGGAAAAGGAGTAGGAAGGGCTCTGTTTCCCGACACATGCACTTTCATTCTCTCAACGACCGGCAGAGTGAGGCAGGTTGTTGACAATGGTCAAAGGATTGCGACGCTAAAGCCAGATTCGGGGTGGTTCACACTCAGCATTGAGGGGGCGAGGAGGTTGCACAGCTTTTTACCGTACCCAAGGATGAGAGTAGTGGTGATGGATGAGGTTTCCGAGTTTATTGCAGAAGGTAAGAGCGTTTTTGCAAAACACGTGATAGAGGTGGATGAAGATATAAGGGCAAACGATGAGGTTATTGTTGTCAATACAAAGGATGAACTGCTTGCCACAGGCAGAGCCGTGCTTTCTGCATTCGAGATGCTTGAGATGGAGAGAGGAATGGCCGTAAAGGTTCGGCAAGGTGTTAAAAAATGATGCGGGTTGATAAAAAGAATATGGTTCTTTCCGTTAGATCGGGGAGTGTTGTTACGAAGAATCTAAAGTTTGATGGTCTGGTTGTAGCGGGAATTAACTGTAGCTTTCTCGGCAGTATTGAGGCGAAGGAAGTTAACCTCGGGAAGGGATGCACTGTGGGTGGCAAAATAATAGCCGAAGAGGTTACACTAGGCGCCTATACTCAGTTCAACGAAATCGAAGCGGAAGATGTTGTTCTACTTGCAGGATGCAAGGGTAGCAGAATTGTAGCAAGAAGTGACGTGAGGGTTGCCAAAAACTGTGTTGTGGGAGAAATTCTTGCGGGAAACAGATTGCTTATCGAGGGCAACTCAAAAATTGGAAAAATGGAGGCGAGAAAGATCATTGCCTATGGCTAAAGCTTCCTGAGCTTATCCAGAATTATCTTCCTCTCCACCCTCGCCACAACCTCTCTGATCTTCTGAACCGCATCTGGATTTGCAGAAACGCTGTCAATCCCTATCTCCACGAGCTTCTCAACAACGTGTGGGTAGCTGCCAGCCTGACCGCAGATTGAAGTTTTCACACCATTCTCCTTGCAGATTCTTATCGTTCTCTCTATGAGCTTCATAACTGCCGGGTGTGTTTCGTCGTAAAGATACGCGACATTCTCATTGTTCCTGTCAACCGCTAAGGTGTACTGCGTTAAGTCATTCGTGCCGAGACTTATGAAGTCTATACCCTCTTTGACCAGATCTTCAATTATCATAGCAGCAGCAGGGGTTTCAACCATTATGCCGAACTCTATTTTGTCCAGCGGCAAACCTTCGCTGATCGCAATCTCCCTTGCCCTTCTCACTTCCGATGGAGAGGTTACGAGGGGTAGCATTATACCGACATTAGTATAGCCCTCATCAACCAACTTCTTTATCGCCCTCATCTCTGCCCTGAAGTGCTCTTCTTCCATCAGATCACGTCTTATCCCCCTGAAACCCAGCATTGGGTTTGCTTCAATAGGTTCATCTTCCCCGCCCTCCATCGACCTGAACTCATCTGTTGGGGCATCGAGTGTCCTTATCCACACAGGCTTTGGATAGAAGGCTTTTGCAACTTTCTTCATCTCTTCGTAAAGCAGATCGACGTACCTGTCAATTTCTCCATCTCTGATAAATTTCATGGGATGCTTTTCAAGGCCAAGAACCATGTGTTCGATCCTGAAAAGCCCCACCCCATCAGCGTTCGTCTCTCTTGCAACCCTCTCGGCAACATCGGGAATCGAGATGTTCACCTTGACTTCAGTGGCTGTTATTATGGGTGCCGAAGCCACTACTGGCTTTGGCTCCTTCTTTCTCTCCACTCTGCCCTCGTAGACTATACCCTTCTCTCCGTCAACAGTTACAATCATGCCATCCTTGAGAACCTTTGTGGCCTCCTTTGTTCCAACCACAGCGGGAACACCGAGTTCTCTTGAAACTATTGCTGCGTGACAGGTCATTCCCCCTTCATCGGTCACAATAGCTGCTGCCCTTTTCATTGCAGGCACCATATCGGGAGTAGTCATCGTTGTGACGAGTATATCGCCCTCCTGAACTTTGAATATTTCCTTCTCGCTGAATATCACCTTGACTCTACCTGTAGCTATTCCGGGAGACGCTCCGAGACCCTTAAGGAGGATTTTACCCTCCTCCATTCCTCTTTCAGCCTCTCTCTCCGCCTCTTCAGCCTCCTCCTTTGTCCTGATTGTCGTAACTGGTCTCGATTGAACTATGTAAACCTTTCCTTTCTCAATAGCCCATTCCACATCCTGAGGTTTGCCGTAGTGTTCCTCAATCAGCTCTCCGAGAGTAACCAACCTTTCTATCTCCTCGTCACTCAAAACCCTCTCGTTCGCTTTCTCAGGATCCAGCTTGACCTTTACAGTTTTACCGTCCTGCTTTGTCAGCATAAAATCCTTTTGGCCTATCTTTACCTCCACAAGTTTTCTAGCAATCCTGTCGTAAATGTACGTGTCAGGGGTAACAAGACCGCTGACTATTGCCTCCCCAAGCCCGAATATCGCCTCGATTATGCACTTCTTCTCCCCTGTCACTGGATGGGATGTGAACATCACACCGCTTTTCTCGCTGTTGACCATTTTCTGAACGACGACAGCTATACTGACGTCTTCATGCCTGAAACCCTTCTGAGCCCTGTAGTATATGGCTCTTGGTGTGAAAAGGCTTCCCCAGCACTTCTTTACCTTGTCCACCACCTCGTCCTCTCCCCTAACATTTAGGTACGTTTCCTGCTGCCCTGCAAAGCTTGCATCCGGCAGGTCTTCAGCAGTTGCAGAGCTCCTCACAGCAACGTAAACTTCCTCTCCCTCGTCTTCGCACAGTTTTCGGTAGGCCTCCCTAATATCCTCCTCAATCTCTCCCGGAATTTTTGCATTCTCGATTACGGTTCTTATCTCCTTGGAGATTTTATCCAGTTTTTCAGTATCTTCAACATCAAGGTCTTGAAGAAGAGAGTATATTTTTTCTCCAATTTTTGTTTTCTCAATAAACTCTCTAAACGTTCTCGCATCAACTACAAACCCGTCAGGAACAGGAATTTCAGCTCTTAACAACTCACCAAGGTTTGCAGCTTTACCTCCGACCAGCGGAACATCATTCTTATCGACATCTGCAAGCCATAATACTGGCATTCAACCACCTCGCTCTGAGTTGGCCAAAGTCTTAAAAATTTTTAGGATACTGATTTTTCCTTTCGCTACCAATTTTGGTCTTCCGAAAGAGATATATTAAGGACAGAATAGAGAGATTTGATGTACAAAAAGCTTGCGTTTTATGCAGCTGCCATTATACTCGGAATTTCAGTGGCCATTGTCGGAAACAGCGTTTATTATCAAGATGATCTTACGATACTGCTGAATTCGCTCGACAATGCCAAGATATACTTCTTCTACTCAGATAGTTGTCCTCATTGCAAGGAGGTTAAACCTTATGTCCAAAAGATTGCTGAGAAATACAATATAACATTCTGCAACGTTGGGAGTCTGCATGGTGACTGTTCGGAAGTTCTCACCAAGATGAAGTTGAAGTACGTCCCAACACTCGTGTTTATAACCACCCACAAAAGCTACGTGTTCGTTGGATCGAATGAAGTTCTTGAGGTTATAAACGCCATAGAGGGGAGAAAATGAGAAGGCTTGCTTATATTCTTACTGCTGCAGGTTTGTTTGACTCAGCATATCTGCTTTACACAAGTGCACAGCCCAACTGCCCGACAGGGACATGCGCCCCCATCTCGGTCTTTTTCCTTCCCCACTATGTGCCAGCGTTCCTCGGTTTAATCTGGTTCGCTTTTTCAGCCCTTGTTTTTGCAGCTAAAAAATGGACAGGAAGACTTTTGCTTCAGGTATGGAGGTTTTCAGGGGTTGCTGGAGCATCTTTTCTCGGAACCTACGCTCTACTGAATAATTATTTCTGCCCATTCTGCTTCACTGCATATGCCATCGGAATTCTGCTCATCTGGATATCTGAAAAGGAGTTTGGCTGATCAGATTTCAAAGGATGGGCGGGTGGCTACGGCTATGTATCTTGCCGTTCTTTTTCCGACATTTCTAACTTTGTGCTTCTCTCCCGGCTTGTGCCAGACCACGTCTCCAGACTTCAGTAGCATTCGCCTGCCTTCGGATATGCACTCAAGTTCACCCTCTAAAATGTACTTCATTTCTTCACCTTCGTGCCTGTAATCCGGCGTTTCAGCACCGGGAGAAATTTCAGCGAGAATCGCAATGAGCTTGTCGCTGAGAACAAGCAGAGAGTAACTTACGCCATCCTTCTCCTTTACTGCTCTCTCCCTTTTTCTGAAAATTCTGACCATAAATAATGTTGACCTAAAATTATAAATTATTTTTTGGGTATCTACTACGTTCTCATATATATGTCACACTGATGTCAGACATCCGTATATTTATGCTAAATTTTCCCCCTCCTGACCACCTCCAAAGGGATCTTTTTCTTATGTACCGCTGTCGCAACCAGTACGCCTTTGCAACCCATATCCTTCAGCCTCTGCAAATCATCCATCCCCGAAATTCCACCACCGAGCAAAACAGGGTTGTCAGAAACTTCCAGTACTGTCTGAAGAAGAGAGAAATCAGTATTCATTGTCCCGACGGAATGTATTGAGAGAACGATAACACCGTACAGACTGAAGGAGTTTAAGAGCTCTACAGCTTCTCTCCAGTTCTCGAATCTGCCTGAAGCGTCTAAAAACTTCTCCTTGAAATCGAGACTCACATAGCATTTCTGGTTGATCTGAGTTATATCAAAAGTTTCTGTTCCTACAACGGGTATGAAAGGCAAGTTTTTCAGCTCTTCAGCCTTCCTGAACCCGCAGTCTGCAATTAATTCATCAACCATAGGCGATATTTGAGTTAAAGTCTTCATGTTGTCACCACTGCCCTCTATCCGATTAAGGTCTGCAGCGTAGAGAAATCTTGGCCTGATTTGATAAATAACCTCAACCGGATCGTCTGAACTTACCAAAGGGCTTAAACTGTTGATTGGCTTGTATTTTTCCCTTTCTCCACTCTTACCTGCAACGACCTTACCGTCCTTAACGTCTATGACAAAGAACACTTTCATGGCTGAATGTCTGCGTGGAGATTAAAAAGGAAATGTTAAATAAACCGCTGGCCTACACATGTCAGGTGATAAAATGGCTGTGAAGGTTGGAGTTTTAAAGATGGGTGCAATTGGCACTGCTCTGCTTGTGGAATATCTGCTTGATGAGAGGGCTGACAGAGAAGATATTGAAGTGAGAGTGGTAACAAGCGGCGCTAAGATGCAGCCTGAAGAGGCTGTTGTAGCTGAGAAGTTGAAGGAGTTTGATCCAGATGTTGTTATTGTGGTGTCTCCAAATGCGGCCCTTCCGGGACCAAAGGCTGCAAGAGAGGCTTTTGAAGGCAAGCCAGTTATTGTGATCAGCGATGCTCCGGCAAAGAAGGCAAAGGATGAACTGAAGGAGAAGGGATTCGGATACATCCTTATCAACGCCGACTCGATGATTGGAGCGAGGAGAGAGTTCCTCGACCCGACTGAGATGGCATTGTTCAATGCAGATGTCGTTAAGGTTCTCGCTGCTACTGGGGCATTCAGACTTGTGCAGGAGGCCATTGACAAGGTAATCGAGGACATAAAGGCCGGAAAGCAGCCAGAACTTCCACAGGTAGTGGTTACCGCCGAGAGAGCGGTTGAGGCTGGCAAGTTCAGCAATCCGTATGCTAAAGCAAAGGCGATGGCTGCCTTCTACATCGCCGAGAAGGTTGCTGACATCGACGTTAAGGGCTGCTTCATTGAGAAAGATCCTGAGAAGTACATCCCGCTTGTAGCTTCAGCCCATGAGATGATGAGAATCGCTGCAATCCTTGCAGATCAGGCAAGGGAGATTGAGAAGGGCAACGACACAGTTTACAGAAATCCGCACGCCAGAGAAGGAGCGATACTGGGCAAGACCCAGTTGATGGCTAAGCCTGAATGAAAACAAGAATTTTAATTTCAATTTTTATATTTATATTCCTAATTTTAATTTACACTTTCCTTTTCATCGCTTTAATGTACAACTTTGAGGGAAAAGAGTATTCCATTATTGACGGAATATACTGGGTCGTAGCTACTATAACAACCGTAGGTTACGGAGATATCCACTTCACATCGTCGGCAGGGAAAATATTCTCGGTAGTCGTCATGGTAAGTGGTGTGCTCTTTTTCTTCGGCTTTTTCGTTCCGTACGTTGTGATCCCATGGGCTGAGCAGAGACTCAGACTTGTAATCCCCACCGAAATGTCCGGTTTAAAAAGACACTTCGTAATTTGCGGCTACAATCGCTTTACGAAGGAACTCTGCAAGATACTCGAAGAGTTTGGAGCAAATTACGTTGTTCTTGAAAAATCGGTAGAAAAAGTCAGAGAGGCCATTGAGGAAGGCATAAAGTGTGTTTACTCTGACGCCTCTCTTTCATCCTTTGAGAGAAACGGCATAAAGGATTCCATTGCCGTAATCGTTGCGTGGGAAAATATCGAGGACATCGTTGATACTCTTCTGACATTGAGAAACCACGAACTGAAAAAGTACGTTGTGTACGGCGATTACAGACATACAAGATATCTGCTATATGCCGGAGCAACAAAGGTATTTCTTCCGAAAAGTCTTATTGCATCAAGTATTGCCAGAATGATACTGCGAGAGGTTCAGATAGGTAAAATGAAGGAGGTTTTGAGAGGGATATTCACTGCCGAGATCATACTTCCTAAAACTGTTCCTGTTTCGGAATTTGAGTCGAAAGGTGTGAAGATAATCTCTGCTTGTAAGATGGGGCATCTCGAATTCAACCCACCAAAGAATAGAGTTCTTGAGAAAGGCTGCGTTGCTCTTGTTGCTGGGACAAAGGATGCTCTAAAGGAGATCATGTATGAGGGTTCTCATCTTAGGCTACGGTGATGTTGGAAAGACTGCAGCAAGAATTCTGGTTTCAAGAGGAGTTGAAACTGTGGTCGTCGAAAAAGCGGATTCAGTCCCAGAAGAGGGTGTGGAATTTGTGAGGGGTGACGTTACACTCGAAAGCTTCTGGGAGGGGTTTGACGTCTCAGGTTTTGATGCTTCAATTGTCGCGCTCCCAGATGATCTGCATGCAATATTCTGCACGCTGATGCTGAAAAACCAGAATCCTACTATGGAAGTTTATGTCAGATGCAACAATTCGGAAAATGTGGAAAAGATGTACGCTGCCGGTGCCGATTATGTCATAAATCTTCCAGTTGTTGCGGCAGAAATAATTCTTTCAGAGATTTTCGGTGAGGAGATAAGAAAGAAGCTGATGTTCGAGAATATCGAAGTTAGAACCTATATGGTCGAAAAGGGTTCAAGACTCGTGAACGTGAGGCTCAGTGATCTTGAGAAATATGGCGTTAAGGTTATTGCAGTAGAATGCGACGGAGAGACGATAACCGATATGGATTTTAAAGTGAAAGAAGGTTGCAAGATCGCGGTTGCTGGGAAAGTTGACGACTTGTTGAGGTTTGAAGCGGATTTGTTTGCAAACTTGCTGTAATCAAAAAAGTTAAGAATTTTCAATTACCAGTATTTGCATGACCCGTGTTTTTGTTCTTGCAGATAATAAGGTCGTGAACCTGAGACCTCAGGGGATAAGGGCTGAGTGGGGTTTTTCTGCGTATATCGAGGCTAAGGAACCGGTTTTACTGGATTCCGGACAATCAGATGTGGCGTTGAGGAACATGCTTGCCTTGCAACTCCAAATGCCCTCAAAAATGGTTCTGAGCCACGGGCATTACGATCACACTGGAGGTTTAATGCACATGCTCAGGCCGAAAATGAAGCTCTACGCCCATCCTCATGCGTTTCTATCGAGATTTTACAAAGGTGTTTACGTCGGCATTCCGTTCGTTAAAGAGATTGTCTCCTCAAGGGCGGAAGTGGTGGAAACAGAGGAGCCTGTTGAGGTTGCAAAGGACATATGGATGCTTGGTGAGATTCCGAGAAGGCATGAGGAGGCATTGCTTGAAGATTCATATATTGTGATCGACGGAGAAAAGCAATTTGACAGGATTCTGGATGATACATCTATTGCTGTGAAAACGGGCAAAGGAGTTCTGTTGGTTCTTGGATGTTGCCACGCTGGTCTGAGAAATACGGTTGAGTATGCCGAAGAAGTTGTTGGTGACGAAGTAAAGTACATCGTTGGCGGGACTCATCTGATTGCTTTCAAACCTCAGGAGTTGCCGGAAATAATAAAATGGCTCGATAGCAAGGTTGAAAAAATAGCTCCGAGTCATTGCACAGGGCTTCATAACGAGTTTCTGCTGAAGGAGAAGCTTGGGGAGAAGTACGTGATGATCGGAAGCGGGAGTGTGTTTGAAGTCTAAATCAAACCCTGTAGTTTAAGGAAGAAATCTCTCCTTTTCAGTATTTTTTGCTCTACCTCTTCTTTGCTGTTTCCGGATGCGAGTATTGACACGAGAGGGTCATTTTTCTGGTAGAAGTCATTCACATTTGGAACGTCAGCAAAAAACGGGTTTCCAGAAAGGGATTCTTTGATGGTTACATTTGACGGGGAGAAGAGGATTGATCTGATTGCAACCCTTTTCGGCCTGCATTTTTCGGGCAGAAGCCTTTCAAAAGCTTTAGCGTGCATTCTGAAAACATTAACATCACAGCTCCACTCGATGCTGTCGAGTGAACCCTGAAAGCGGGGGTTTATTTCGAGGATGTAAGGTTTTTCAGCGAGAATGAAATCGACTCCAACTGATCCAGTAAGATCAAAAAGCTCTACGGCCTCTACAGCGAGCTTTTCAAGTTTCTGTCTCGTGTCCTTTGAAACTTGCAGAGGAGTCAGGTTACCTGAGTACCTGAAACCTTCTGCATTCATCTCTTTCCATCCTGCGTACATCATGTTACAGGCTATTGGGATAGACTTACCCTCATAAGCAATGAGGGAGACACTGCACGGCAGTCCTTCTATGAATCTCTGCTTTATGCAGCCCTCTGGAGTGTTTCTGGCAATGCCAACTTCTTCTCCACCTCCACCCTTTCTCGGTTTAACTATGCCCTCTTCATCATCAGAAAGAAGTTCGGGGAAAGGTAATCCGGCTTTTTCAAGCTCCATGTAAAATTTCAGCTTGTCTGCAACTTTCTCGCAAATCCCCGGCTCATTGCAGAGCAGTTCTCTCTTTACGTTAAGAGTTTCAAACCCGGAGCAAAGCACTATTTTTGCTCCAATTTCTTCAGCCTTAGCTTCAACAATCTCTGCAATTTCCCTCTCTGCCAGTTCATCACCTAATCTGAGTGTTTCCTTGCAGTATATACTGAGGTCTGCATCAGCAAATTTTGTTGTAGCATAAACTTCGAAACCAGCCTTTCTGGCTGATTCAGCAACGTTTCTTACATTATTTCCAACTACCAGCACCTTTTCAGACATTGTCTAATTACATCCTCCTCTTCGCTGCGGTAAATCTCATTCATGCTTCCCTCACCCATAACATCCAGCCCCCTAAGGATTACAGCCGGAATTCCGTCCCCTCCCTCACCCATCAGAAGGTTTGCAAACGCTGCAATTTCATCCGCAACGCACTCAACCGTTACTTCAAGCTCCCTTCCATACAGATCTTTCTGCCCAATCCAATCCTTCATCGCCTTAACTCCCGAAATGCCTATAGCGAAACCGACAACACCCTTTCTGAAGCACCTCCCGTTTGTGTCTGTGATAATCACTCCAACATCCCTGCCTGTAAGTTCCCTAAACCTCTCTCTTATCCTTCTCGCACTTTCATCAGGATTGACGGGAGGTAAGATGATCTTCCCTTCCTCCACGTTCGAGGCATCCACTCCGGCGTTAACGCAGATATTGCCAAACTTCGCCTTTACAAGCAAAAAAGGATAGTCAAACAAAATCTCATCACTCTCCTCAATAACCGCCTGAATGAACTCCGGAGGTTTATCAACCTTTTTTGCGATCTCCAAGGCTTTTTGAGATGGGATATAATCTTCAAGTTTCTTTACTCTTCCCTCTGCCTTAGAAACGACGGTGGAACAGATTACGACAACATCCCCATCCATTAACTCAACTCTTTCAGCGATCATTCTGGCTATGTCATCTCCCTTCTTTACAACGGGCAGCCCCTTAACGGGTATTGCCTCAACTTTTCCTTCATTCATGCTTTGACAGGAACTCGAAGATTATGTCCAGCAACTCATCTTTGTCAAACAACTGCTCAACAGCACCCTGAGCAACATCCTTCCTGCCCCCTCCACTCCCCTTTGCTCTCCTGCCAATTTCTCTCATCAACTCTCTTGCATCATACTTCTGCCCGCTAAAGGTTACGACGTAAACCTTCCCCTCCTGCTTGGACATCAAACATCCTACAGCACCTTTGGAAGCCAAAGATTCAGCAAGCTTCTGCAGAACCTGCATGTCTCCATCTACGATGTCTGCAACAACCTTTACCGAGTCAAACTCCTCAGCTTTCTCTATCATGCTCTCCGCCTTTACATCCGCAAGCTCCGCTTTCAGCCTATCTATCTCCTTTCTCTGCTCCTTCCACTCTTCGAAGAACCTCTCAACGGTTTTGGGCAGTTTTGCAGGCTCAACTCTCAGTATAGAACTTGCCTCCCTCAGAAGCTTTTCCATTTCTTCAACAGCTTCTATCGCAGCTTCTCCTGCAGCATACTCAAACCTTATAACTCCATCCTGTATTGATTCAACCCTCAAAATCTTCAGCATTCCTATCTCGCCAGTTGAGCGGCAGTGAGTTCCTCCGCACGCCTGAACGTCATCTCCAACCTGCACAATCCTTATCTCCTTGCCCGGCGGAACACCACCCTGATACAGCCTGAACCCGTACTTCTTTTCCGCCTCGATTCTGTTCATCCATGTCCACTTCACCGGCTTGTTTGCCAGAATCTCTCTGTTGGCGGTAATCTCAATTGCCTTGATTTGCTCTTCGCTCGGTCTTTTGAAGTGGGTGACATCAAGTCTTGCCTTGCTGTATTCCTTCCTCGCTCCTGCCTGCCAGACATGGTTGCCAAGAATCTTCTGAATTGCATAAAGCAAAACATGTGTTGCAGAGTGATGCCTCATATGCCTCCATCTCACGTTTGAGTCTATTACGCCTCTCACTTTCATTCCTTTTTCTGGCTTAGCTCCCTTCACTTTATGCAAGACTACACCGTCAACCTCAACAACATCAATAACCTCGTATTTGCTACCATTCGCAGCCAGAAATCCAACATCGTTGTCCTGTCCACCGCTCTCAGGATAGAAGGCGGATCTATCAAGGACTACATAGTCTCCCTCAACGCCAACAACCGTTGCATCGAATTCAAAGAGTGTTGGATCATCATAGTACAGTTTCTCGGTCTTAGGATAGTGACTCTCAAGCTTAATTTGAGCTTCCTGAGCCTTCTCAGCCTTTGAGTGTCTCGCCGCAAGCTCAGCGTAGAAATCCTTTGGCATCTCAACCTCTGCACCCTTTTCCTGCGCTATCTTCACAGCCAACTCTGCAGGAACACCATGAGAATCGTAGAGTTCGATTAAATCCTCTTTTTCAAGCTTCTTCTTCCTATTTACAAGCCTTTCAACAAGCCTCGTCCCCTTGGCTACAGTTGATGAGTACCTCTGCTTCTCTACATCCAGAATCTCCTGAATTGTGTCAAGTGAGACGTCAAAATCAAATTTTAAGATATCTCTGTGCATTTCAATTAGATCAAAGATATCAAAACTCAGCTCAAGCTCCTCGGCAAGCCTGAAACTCCTCCTTATCATCAACCTCGCCAAGTAGCCGGCACCAGCGTTTGAAGGGATGAGACCGTCACCCAACATGAAGAGGATGCATCTCGTGTGGTCTGCCAGAGCATAAACCTTCTCAAGAGGGGCGACAATCCTCTCAAGCTCATCCACGCTCACTCCGACCATGTTGGCAACACTCTGCCTCAGCTCTTTCAATTTCTCCCCTCTCAGTTCACCCATGATACCAGCCAGCTTTGAACTCTCTGCCACTATCCTTCTCACATCCTCATCCTTCCTGCTGAAGCCAATATTGCTGTTGTCTATAATTCTATCAACAACATCCGGAAATATGGCGTCGTAAACAGTAGGCGTACCCTTGCTCGCCCATACAAACCTCTCGAGCCCGTATCCCGTATCAACAATGTAGTTGTCCATTTTTCTGTATCTTTCTCCCTTAATTACTATATCTCCATCTGGATGCTCCTCAAGATTCATGAAAACAAGTGTTGCAAGCTCCAAACCACCGACAAGAGCCTCAAGGCAGGGGCCGGCATTACCACCACCAGCCCACGGTTCCTCCTTGTAGATTATATTTTCCCTCTTTACCCCCAGCTTCTCAAGCAGTTCAGTACAGTAAGCAACTGTCTCATTCTTCCAGTAAATTTCCTTTCCTGGATAGTTGAAGGCATGGTGAGCCATCATTTCAAACAGTGTGAGGTGTCTTCCTGTCCTTCCAACGCTGTCGAGGTCATCAAGCCTTATGCAGGGCTGAGAGATCGTGAGAGGGTTTGCAGGTGGTGGAGCCACTCCAGAGGTTACGAAGGGCTGAAAGTCAGCTATGGATGCGATGGTGAGATAGATATCTGTTCTCCATCTCGCCACGACCGGATACCTCTCTATCCTGCCGTGTCCCCTTTCCTCAAAAAAGCTCAGATAAAATTCCCTCATTTCATCGAGTTCAAACGGTCTTTTGAAAACAGGATCCCCTATGAAGCTGTAACTTTCACAGGGTGGATCTCCGCAGGTCTCTCTATCCCCATCAACAGTCCAGAAGTATTTACCGCATTTCGGGCACTGTTTTCTCACAAATCCATTTTCTTTCAGGAACGTGATGTCCAGATACTCTTCATCCAGAGTCATCGGATGCTTTTAGCATCGCATGTTTATATTGATTCCTATAGGAACTTTATACCTGCTTCGGGAAGACGATTTTTATGGATGACATTCATTATCAGTGGAGTAACGCTTTCAACGAGACGTGAATTTGATAACGGTCCAGCATCAAGAGCCCTGAGACCATCAATTTGGGAAATCAAGTTCATAACAAGCTTCTTCGCATTCTCGTCATCTCCGCAAACAGGAACGTCCCAGTCAAACTTTTCATTCAAATCTGCAAACCTCCTTGCTGGAATTGTGTGCAGTGCTGAAATCACAGTACTATTCTCGAGGATGGCTGCGACCATTTCGGCTGCAGAAGTGTCAGAAGCATAAACAAATAAATCCCCACTCTTTTTCAAAGGGACAAGAGGTGAGACGACAATCTTTCCTCTCAAGGCATACCTGAGCATTCTCGCAGTTTCCACTGCGTGCTCCCACGGAATTGTAAGGAAGGCAATCTCACACTTTTTAGCGGCATCCTCGTTCACCATACCGCTTATATCTAATCCGCCAACTTCCCTTCTGTACTCCTCAGCTTTAGAAATCGCCTTTTCTTCCCTTCTTGAGCCAACAATGATTTCATGACCCACCAAAGCCAATCTCATGGCAAGTCCTTTTCCAAGGTTTCCTGTTCCTCCGAGCAACGCTATTTTCATCCGACCACCCTTTTTCTGTTGCTATATTTAGCTTTTTCAATTTTAATTTCTTTTTTGAAGGTCAATATTTTATTTTTCCCCTCCAAGAGTTGTGCATGTGCGAGGGTTTGTATTTCCGCCGGGTGGAGGATATAGAGGGGTGGGAAGAGGTAGAAGAGGAGCAGAACACTCGCAGGACCTCCTCAAGACTTAAAATTTTTAAAAATTAGTGGGCTCGCCCGGATTCGAACCGGGGACCTCCTGCGTGTGAGGCAGGCTTGGAGGAAGGAGAACAGTCTTTTTCCAATTTAACAAGATTACAACAAATATCTAACAAAAATATGATAAGTCTTAAAGAAATTTACAGTCAATTCAGGGGGGAGTTCGAAAACTGGTTGATGAGCAGAGTAAGGCAGGAGAAATTAACGGAAAAAACTGCAATGGATTACCTGAGCGTTCTTGAACGGAATGAAGATAAGCTTGAGGTTTATTTACCGTTTGATCTGGAAAATGTAGAAATTAAGAAAGGATTAGCGTTAGCTCTCAGAAACTTCCTGAACTTCCTTGAGGATAGGGAGATCGATAGGATAAATGGTTATTCAGTTGATAAATGGAGGAAAAAGATACCAATACCTACTGCAAAAGTTCAGGAGATTTATATCACCAATGAAGAACTTCTGGAAGCTTATGAGAAGTTGAAAGGAATGAAACCAATCTACAAAACGATATTCAAAATGGTAGTTTACAGTGGTGCAAGATTAAAGCATATTTATGAAGCTCTGAAGTCCTTTGATCCTGAGAAGGTTGTTGTGGTGAACAATATCGCAAGATATCCAATAGCCAGCTTAACTAAAGGAGCAAAGAAAGGGTATTGGCTCTATTTCCCCGCTGAATTCCTTGATGAACTGAAAAAAGCAAAAATAACTCAAGAATACAAAACCATTCAGAAAAAGATAGCTCACGGGAGAGTTAATGCAGAAACGATCAGAAAGTGGCATTTTAACTTCATGATCATAGAGAACGACGTTCCAGAATCAACAGCCGATTTTATTCAAGGGAGAAGGCCAGCTACGGTAGGATCAGCCCACTATCTGAATAAAACGAAGAAGGCGGATAAAGAATACAGAAAGATCGTTGATAAGTTTCCGATCCAACCATAAGCTCTGGAAACCAAAACTTTACACTATTTTTAAAGTGAATGTCGCTCGTTCTGTAGCTTTTAA
>JAPDIY010000096.1 GCA_029259335.1 Archaeoglobi archaeon | reverse complement strand
TCATCCTTCATGTATTCCTCCGCCTTCGTATGTCTCTTTGGTGGGGGGAAGGGTATTTTGGACGCCCTACTCAATACTGAGTGGATCAAGCACTATTTTGACGTCTCTCTATCCTATTGGCTTTCCAGTTCGCTGCCATTTGGTGGACAGATGGCTCACTTCCATCCGATCTGGTACTATCCAGTCATCCTTCTGAAATACGAGTTTCTCGCTGTGGGGATGGCACTTGTCAGTTTACCTTACCTCAGGAAAAAAATGAAGAGTCTGAGCTTTATCGAAGCCTTCTCGATCTTCTGGCTGAGCTCCGCTTTCCTTTTTTACCATGCGATGGCCTACAAAATGCCATGGCTCGTTGTTCACATGGTCGCTCCAGCAGCTCTTTTCGGCTCAGTCTTTGCTGGAAGAGAGCTTTTTGACGAAGAAAAAGAAGCTTTCAGACTCGTGTTTGTCCTTCTATCCTTTCTGACAGTTCTTTTGGCAATTCATGTAAGCTTCATAGACTTTAACAACGCTGCTCGTGAGGATTTGATTTACGTCCAAACTCAACCTGCAGTGGTTGAGATGGCAGGCAGAATCGCGGATCTGGTTCATGACGGAAAGAGAGTTTTGGTTTACGTTCCAGGGAACTACTACTGGCCTCTTCCGTGGATTTTAAGACACGAGGACGTTGCCTTCTTCGGTGATCAATGTCTGCCGGGCTTCGATTACGTTTTCACCAACGCTAAAGAGGAGTGCGGGAAACTGGGATATTCGGCTGTGAGAAGCTACGAGGTGAGGGTTGGATTTTACATTTGGGAGATGGTGAGGTAAACTTTTTTAATTAGGTAATAAGTCTTGGATATGGTCTCAATCAAAGAACATCTGGAAGAACTTCTTGAATCTTTCGATTATAGTGGAGATGTGGAGGAAAGAATAAGGCTTCTGAGAGCAGCAATTGGTAGAATATCTAACATATTTTACGGAACAGATTCCGAGGAAGTTTACGCTGATCAGATGAGGAGGATAAAGCTCAGACTCAGAGAATTGAGAGAGAAAATGACAAACTGCGAGGATGAGAAAGACTGCTGGAGAGAGCTGATGGACAATCTTGAGGAACTGCGAGATCAAATCGAGAGGCTCGCGATAAGAGGAGAGATAATTGAAAAATGAGTATGCAGGTTGACGATATAGGCAGCTTTCCTCTCCCAAAGGGAATTGACAGGAGCTGGATAAGCAGAAACCTGGAAAGCAGGGAATATGAGGAAATGATCCAGAGAGCCTTTCTGATGAAGGCCAAATACCTTGACTGTCCAACATATCCGCAATTCAGGGACATGATAGAGATGTTCATCGAGCCGATAAAAGCCTATCAGGAGGATGCCTATCTGATTGAGAAAAGCAGGGCTGTGATTCCGGAACTCGAATACGTTGAGAAAATGAATGTTGAAAGCGTCAGAGTGTGCATCACTGGCCCATTTGAGCTGTACTATAGGGAATTCGGCGGGGTTATTTACGATGATGTCCTCCTCAACTTTGCTGAATCCGTGAGGAGATTTGCGGAAAATGCCTGCAGATTTGAGAGTGTCAAGTGTATCAGCATTGATGAACCGAGCCTGGGAATTGCCCCTGACCTGCAACCAGATGATGAGCTGCTGAGAACGGCCTTCGACTATGATTTGAGGGCTGATGTGCAGATTCATCTTCACGAACCGCTTTTCTACGAGAAAACTCTTGAGACGGACATTGACGTTATAGGAGTGGAGTGTGCTAAAAAACCCGAAAACATGGACTTCATAGATGCCGAAGTAGTGGAATCTGCTGGTAAAAAGCTCAGAATCGGGATTGCAAGGAGTGATATCGATGGAATCATAGCTGAGTTCAACTCCGCCCATGGCGTAAACGCGTGGGGGAATGATGAACTGATGTCTCTTGCTATTGATGAAATTGAGCCAGCGGAGAAGATCGCTGGGAGGCTGAGAGATGCTGAAAAGAAATTTGGTGATCTGATTGCCTACGTTGGCCCAGACTGCGGGTTGTTTTCCTTCCCAACTCAGGAACTCGCTCTGCAGCTCCTTGAGAACGTCAGAAAAGCGGTCGAGAGCGTGATGAAGGAATGATAGACTACGTAGGATACTTTTTAACCTGCTTTACAACATTTTTCGTTATCATCGATCCTCCCGGCAATCTCCCCATATTCATAGCCCTTACTGAGAAATTCAGTGATGATGTGAGGGAGAGGATTTCCAAAAGGGCAACACTGATTGCCGCATCAATCCTGATCCTGACAATGGTTACAGGAGGTAAAATTCTTGACTACTTCGGCGTGTCAATCAACAGCCTGAGGGTAGCTGGAGGGATTTTGCTCTTCATAGCTTCCGTTGACATTCTGCTCGGAGGAACGAGGAAGGAGGCCTACAGGAGGAGAGCTGAGGAAAGTATTGACGTGGATTCAATCGCAGTCTTTCCACTCGCTCTACCTCTCTATACGGGGCCGGGTGCGATAACTGCGGGAATAGTTGTGTACTCTCAGGCGACAGATTTGTTCATGAAGGCGATTGCGATCGTAAGCGCGGTTGTCGTGTATACTATAGTTCGAGTAAGTCATATCTACAGCGCTCCAATTATCAGACTGCTTGGGAGGAGCGGAGCAGATATAATCGCAAGAATACTTGCTGTTTTCCTCGCGGCGATAGCAATTGAATTTGTTTTTGATGGATTTTACGGATGGCTTTCTGAGACCGGGTTGATTTAGGGGGTCGAACATGCTCGTCGGAACGCTGATCAACGCTGCAACGATCGTAATCGCATCAATTGCCGGAATTCTGATCGGTTCAAAAATGGACGACGAGATCCGCAGAGCCCTTATGAACGTTCTCGGACTTCCTGTGTTGTTGATAGGGATAAGCATGGGGTTGAAGACTGAGAATGTTCTCATACCGACTTTGAGCATTGTGGCGGGAACGATTGCTGGAGAACTCATCGGAATCGAGAGATGGTTGGAGAATCTTGGCGACAGGGTTGAGAGAAGATTTGGGAGAGGAAAGTTCTCGGAAGGATTTGTTGGGGCAACACTGCTTTACTGTGTCGGTCCTATGGCGATACTTGGTCCAATTCAGGAGGGTTTGACCGGCGATATATCAGTGTTGCTTGCAAAATCAATGCTCGATGGAGTTGCATCTATTGCACTTGCTTCAGCTCTCGGGATAGGCGTTGCTTTCTCCAGCGTGAGCGTTCTCCTGTATCAGGGATTTTTCGCAATCCTCGCTTCTGAACTCAGCAGAGTTGTTACGGAGAGCATGATAAACGAGCTGACTGCTACGGGCGGGTTGCTGATTATGGGCATCGGAATAAATCTGCTTGAGTTAAAAAAGCTCAGGGTTGGAAACATGCTACCGGCTCTGGTCATTGCACCCCTAATCGTTTATTTTGTTTAGTTCGGTTTCCCGACGAGGTAGTTGAACCTGTAATCCACAATCTCAACTTCCATGAACTGTCCGAGAACACCTTCTGTTACAACCGCCCTGTAAGAATCCGTTCTCGCCAGAACCGTATCCCCCTTACCCTTTCTCGTCACGAGCACCTTGAGCTTTCTTCCGGCAAACCTCGAATTGTTCTCCAGCCCCACCTCCCTCACTAACTCTGTAAGCTTCCTCGACCTCTCCTTCTTAATCCATCCCGGAATATCTCTGTGTTTCGCTGCTAACGTCCCTTTTCTCGGTGAGAACCTCGTTATATTTACAATATCCGGTTTCGTCTTTCTTACAAGCTCATAGCTCTTCCAGAAGGATTCCTCGGTCTCAGTAGGATAACCAACAATTATGTCGGTTGAGACAAGAACGTCATCGAAATGCTTCCTGAAGACTTCCACAACCTCGATATAGTCCTCAACCGTATGCCCTCTCCTCATATCCTCAAGAACCCTGTTGTCTCCGCTCTGCACCGGAACATGTATGAACTTGTATATCTTCTCGCTGCTGAAAGCAGAGATAAGGTCATCAAGAATTCTTACAGCATGCTGGGGGTTCATCATCCCTACTCTCACTCTGAACTCACCCTCAATCTCCGAAATCCTGTTCAGCAAATCGGGAAGCATGGCTTTACCTCTATCAAGCCCGTAAGCACCGGTGTCTTGAGAGGTAAGCTGAATTTCCCTGAATCCCTCTTTCACAGCCTGCTCAACCTCTCTGACTATCCCCTCCATCGAAAAACTCCTCAGTCTTCCTCTCGCAAGTCTTGTCGCACAGAAGCTGCACGAGCCCATGCAGCCTTCAGAAATCGAGACTATGGCTATTGCATTCTCCATCCTTCTCCTCTTGATGCCATAAAACTCCGATTTGTCCACAGACCTTCTTTCAGCGAAAATCTTCTTTCCGTTCTGTGCTGAAAGAACTGCATCAACAACACTTGCAACATTCTCAGGTGAGACTGCAGAATCAGAGATCGTGAGTGCTTCATCACTTATCCTCGTCAGACATCCAGCAAGCACAACTTTCTTACCGAGAGCCTTTAACTCTCTGATCCTCCTGATTATCTTCCTCTCTGTATAGTCCACGACACCGCAGGAGTTTACGACGACGATATCCGCTTCCTCTACATTTGATAGTTCAAAGTACCTCGAAATCAGACCCCTCATTATGTCTGAATCCGCCTGATTCATCGTGCAGCCGTAGGTTTCTATGGCAACCCTCAACCTGAGTTTGTCTGCGAGATTGCTTAATAGGCTTTTTTCCCACCGTTTGGGCAAGTTTTAGATAATTTAAAGTATTTAATAAACAGTATTTAAAAGAATAAAACTTATTACATCTGCAGGCCGATATCGACTATGAAGAGAATTCTGGTCTGTCCGGTCTGCAAGTCCAAGGAAATCGAGCTCGACACAGGCGGTTATACCGGAAAATACTACTGCAAGAACTGCGGATATATTGGAAGCTATGTGCTGGAGATGACCGAAGGGGAGTACAAAGAACTCACCGAAGGAGAGGAAATTGAGAAGAAAAAAGATGACAAAATGAGGCCGAAAGGTGTGAGAGAGGACTGATTTGAGATGTTTCTCAAAATTTATATGCATCTCAGCGAACTCGAAGTATGGATGAACTATCGGCACATGTCAAATCCGGAAAACCTGTAATGGTTCTCGATTCTGAAAGAAGTGCAATCTGTATACCTGCTGAAAGAATTACGGGTGAGATTCTAAATTTCATGATGAGAAACTGCGATGAGATTCGTTTAGCCCTTCCGTGGAGCAAGATTCTGTCCTTGGGCTTGAACAGGTTCAGATTTCAGAACGGAAACATGATTCCCATCGATCCCAATGTCGAGAAAATCTCTGCCGAGGACAGGGCGAAGTTCATCAGAAACCTCGTGAACGGTAAAGCTCACGATATCAAATATCCCGGCAGAATATTCGTGGAAGAGACCAAGGAAATGGGGGTGCTCGAAAGGCCGGGAATGGCTGAAGCTTGCGTTGACCTTGCCAAAATGGCAGGATTTTCAGCCTCAGCAGTTTATGCACCACTCATGACTGCCGATGGTAGTGTGGCGAGTGAAGAGTATGCTTTAAAGTTTGCCAAGAAGCATAACATTCCTACTTTCAGAATAAAAGACATGATAGAGTTCAGGATAAAATCTGAGAAGATCGTTGAGAGAGTCGTTGAGGCAACACTGCCCACGAAATTCTACGGCGTTTTTAAGGCAGTTGGATACAGAACTCCTCTCGGCGAGATAGTAGCACTGGTGAGGGGGGATGTCAGCGAGGGGGATGTGCTCGTGAGGATACATTCAGAATGTCTCACCGGCGATGTTTTCCATTCTCTGCGATGCGATTGCGGGGATCAGCTTGAGAATGCCCTCAAGATGATTGACAGAGAAAACAAGGGTGTTGCGATTTACATGAGGGGACATGAAGGAAGAGGAATTGGGCTGATAAACAAGCTAATGGCCTACAGGCTTCAGGAAGATGGGATTGATACTGTTGATGCGAACATAGAACTCGGTTTCCCACCCGATATGAGGAGTTACGGAATTGCAGCCCAGATTCTGATGGATCTGGGGGTAAAGAGCATCAGGCTTCTTACAAACAATCCTCTGAAGATAGAGGAGCTAAAGAAGTACGGTTTTAAGATTAAAAGAGAACCGATAGAGGTCGAGCCCTGCAGTGTAAATCTGCCATATCTCAAGGCAAAGAAGGATAAGATGGGCCACATGCTATGTTTCAACGACTGATCTGCGATTGTGGAGAAGAGTTGAGCAGTCCCACACAGTACTGTCCTTTTTGTGGTAAACGAAACACAATAGGCTGTGGAATTTACGTTTCAAAGGCTAAGGTGCTGGTTTTTCTTGTTGGCAGGCATGGAAACGAACTTTTAAGCTTTAAAAGATATGAGGATGAGATTTCGTTGAGAAACCTCTATGAAGTGGTGGCTGAGAAGATATATGAGAGGAGGGCTGAGGAGCTTTATGTATCGGGTGAAAGCTACGACCTGATTGATGAGGCGATTGAAGTGTTGAAATCCTTTCTCTACCCCTTCGCGATTTCAATCACAGATGTTTTTGAAGATCCTCATGAGTTCTTTTCGAGGCTTGATAAAACTCTGAGGACAAAAAGTAGGCTTAAAACCGTTGACATGCTGCCAGAGAAGAAAATACACGGAAGTCATTCGACAATAATCGGGGGAAGAGAAGGATATGCCCTCATAATGAAGCTGGCAAGATCGCCCTACGTTAAAAAGATTGTTCCGGGAGTTATTGAGGGAAATGCAACGTCAGTGGGGGGAGGAGTGAGGCTGAAGTTGACGAGGAGCGATGAGAGGGGTAATCTGAGGGCGCTGCTGATAGACGGTGCAACAGTTCAGCAGGTGCACGTGATCACAACAGCATCAACGAGAGAGGAGGGGGAGACAATACTGAAAATTCTGAGCGTGGATGTACGCGATTTACAAGGGTAAGGAGATTGAGGTTCTGATACCCTTCGAATGCAAGCAGTGTGGAAAGTGTTGTGAAGAACTGAGTCAGTGCGTTTACGATCCTGTAGAGAGAAAGGTGATTGCCGAGAACGAGCTTGGTCTCTTCGAGTATCTTGAGATTGAAACAGAGTCCAACAGTCCGGTTCTGATTAAGCCATGTCCTTTTCTTGAGGATGGAAAATGCTCGATCCACCCGATAAGACCTGAGAGTTGCAGGGAGTTCCCGCTTGGGAAAAATCTTGACCAGGGAATTGGATGTCCTGCCTTGAGGGAGATTCACGAGAAAGTAAAGGGACTTGAGAGTGCCATTGGTGAACTTGAGTTTACCGGCCGACTGGAAGAGTGAAACCGCAAAATTTAAATTGCTACTTTGAAACTAAGTAGCATGAATGAAGTCGGGAAAAAAATAAGAATTGAGAGAATAATAAACAGAGATTCCGGAAATACAGTTATCGTTCCAATGGACCACGGAGTATCCATGGGGCCAATAGAGGGGCTGAGAGATCTGGCAAAGACTGTTAACGCTGTTGCAGAGGGAGGGGCCAACGCAGTTGTTTTGCATAAGGGTGTGGTCGGCTTTGGTCACAGAGGTTACGGCAAGGATGTTGGTTTGATCATCCACCTCAGTGCCTCCACATCCCTCTCTCCAGATCCAAATGAGAAAGTTATCGTCTGCACGGTCGAGGAGGCGATAAAGCTCGGAGCTGATGCTGTGAGTGTCCATGTGAACGTCGGGAGCAAGACGGAAGCGTACCAGCTAAGGAAACTTGGGGAGATATCGAAGATTGCCGGAGAGTGGGGAATGCCTCTGCTTGCGATGATGTATCCGAGAGGAGAGGGAATAAATCAGTACGACGAGAAGGCTGTTAGCTTGGCTGCGAGAGTGGGAGCAGAGCTTGGGGCAGATATAATCAAAACGAACTTTACCGGAGACGTCGAGAGTTTCAAAAAGGTTGTCGAGGGTTGTCCAGTTCCGGTGGTTGTCGCCGGAGGGCCAAAAATGGGCAGCGATGAGGAAATCTTAGCAATGGTAAGAGCGGCCATGGATGCCGGAGCGAGAGGTGTGGCTATAGGCAGAAACATATTTCAGGCTGATGACCCGACGAAGATGACCAGAGCTATCTCGATGATAGTCCACGATAATGCAGAGGTTAAGGAGGCACTTGAGTTTCTGAGGTCTAACTGATGTAGTTGGCCAGATCCTTTATCTTTCTCCCGCAGTAATGACATCTCGCCGAAACTTCATTTTCTTCGATTTTTACATAGAATATTGACCTGACTGGCTCTCTTTCTGCGTTCGATACGCACATGGGATTTGGACACTTCAGGACCTCCTCAACTACCTCCGGCGGGTTGACCTTGAACTTCCTTTCGATTTCATAGTTCCTTATCAGGTTGATTGTCGCGTTTGGCGAGATCAAGGCTATTTTGCTCAGCTTTTCCTCGCTGATGTACATCCCCTCAACCTTAACAATGTCCTTTTTACCCATCTTGCTGCTCGACACATTCATAGCCATTGAGACAGTCAAATCAGTCCCCACATCTATTCCAAGTATTTTCAGAACGAGCGGGGCTCTTCCGGCGTTTATGTGGTCTATAACCGTCCCATCCTTTATCTTGCTGACCACAAGCTCCTTCACAGCATCACCTCGCTCAGAATCGCCATTCTCACCGGAACACCATAGAAAGCCTGCTGGAAGTACTTCGCATGCCTCGTTTTGTCAACAGCGGGATCAACCTCATCAACTCTCGGCAGTGGATGCATTATGATCATGCTATCCTTCGCATTCTTTATCGTGTTCAGGGTTATTCTGTAACTCCCCGACACCTTCCTGTACTCTTCCTCATCTGGAAATCTCTCCTTCTGTATTCTCGTAACGTAGAGTACGTCCACCTCCTCTATGACTTCATCGAGTCTGGCCCTGCTAACATCTCCTCCTATCTCCTCCAGCATCTCATCTGGCAAAGCCAGTGCATCCGGGCTGACAAGGTATATTTTGGTCTCGAAAAGGGTGAGAGCTTTTATCAGCGAATGTATCGTCCTTGAATATTTCAAATCCCCCACCAGCGCAATTGTTATGCCATCTAACTTCCCGCACTCCTTTTTTATGGTGTAAAGGTCGAGTAGTGTCTGCGTTGGGTGCTGTCCCGCTCCATCACCTGCGTTGATGACGGGCACGGACGAGTTCTCTGCTGCAAATCTTGCCGCTCCTTCAAGCGGGTGTCTTATGACTATTGCATCGCAGTAACCTGAAACCACCCTCACCGTATCCGCCAGTGTCTCTCCTTTGGCAATGCTGCTTGCCTCCTGTGCAGTCATGTTTACCACATCCCCTCCAAGCCTCTTCATCGCAACCTCAAAGCTCATTCTCGTCCTTGTTGACGGTTCGAAGAAAAGATTTCCGAGAATTTTCCCTTCGAGGATTTTGAGACTTCTTTCACCCCTCGCAACATCCTCAAATTCCTCCGCCCTTTTGAGGATGTAGGTTATGTCTTCCCGGTCAAGGTCGTTGATAGAAATGAGGTGCCTCATCAAATAATGTATGCGTGGTACAATATATAGGTAATGACTTTGAATTGTATAAAAAATCAAGCTCCCAAACTAAATATTGCCTCCCAAATCCTCTCCTCAATCCCAACTCTCTGCTCCTCCTCGTATAAATCAATTGCCGCTGTAATCGCGAATATCTCCTCCCTTGTGAAGTCGCTCTCCATGAATATCTCGTCGAGCTTGGCTTTAATCGGTCTGAACACCTTCAAGTACTTCTTAACCTTCTCCGCTATGTTCCTCTCCTCCACGAACTTCGTGTGGATGTTTCCTCTGACAAATTCCTCATCGTTCATCACTGCGATATGGAACGGGATGTTCGTCTCCACACCTTCGATGATGTACTCGTAAAGCGCTCTCCTCATCCTCGCTATGGCCTCCTTTCTCGTCTCCCCGTATGCAATAAGCTTCGAAATCATGCTGTCATATTCTTCAGGAATACGATAGCCCATATGAATGCCACTGTCAACCCTTACACCTATACCACCCGGACTTCTGTAATGCACTATCCTGCCACTCCTCGGATAGAAGTTGACTGGATCTTCAGCGTTGATTCTGCACTCTATCGCATGCCCCCTGAATGTAACATCCTCCTGATCATGGTGCAACGGTTCTCCATCTGCTATTAGAATCTGATATTTCACGATATCTATTCCGGTAACGATCTCCGTTATGGTATGCTCAACCTGCAGCCTTGAATTTATTTCGAGAAAATAAAACTCACCATTCTCGTAGAGAAATTCAAAAGTTCCTGCGTTCGTGTATCCAATCTCTTTTGCTCCTTTAACTGCAAGCCCACCGATTCTCTCCCTCAACTCCTCATCAATGGCCGGAGAAGGTGACTCCTCAATTAGCTTCTGATGCCTCCTCTGTATGCTGCACTCCCTCTCCCCAAGATGAATGACGTTTCCGTGCTCATCTCCGAGAACCTGAACCTCAATATGCCTCGGCTTTGCAAGGTACTTCTCAAGATATATCGTCGAATCTTTGAAGTAGCTCTCTCCCAGCTTCTTGGATTTCTTGAAAGCTTCCTCCAGCTCAGATGGGTTGCTGGCAATTACGATGCCTATCCCACCCCCACCGCCAGAGGCCTTGACAGCAACTGGATAACCAAGCCTCTCTGCCCACTCGAAAGCCTCATCAAAGCTATCAAGCTTTGGTGAGCCAGGAATAACTGGAACGCCCGCATCCATCATCTTCTCTCTCGACTTTACCTTGGAGCCAGCAATCCTGATAGCTTCGGGGCTGGGGCCAATGAAAACAAAGCCCTCCTCTTCACATCTCTCAGCAAACTCAGCGTTTTCAGCAAGAAAACCGTAACCGGGATGGATTGCATCAACCTCAGCCCTCTTCGCCACCTCAAGAATTCTTTCAATGTTTAAATAGCTTCTTCTTGGATCAGCTTTGCCAATGTAGTACGCCTCATCCGCATAAACCCTGTGGAAAGCCTTTTTGTCTGCAGAGCTGTACACAGCGACGCTCTCAATTCCAAGCTCCTTGCAGGCTCTCATCACCCTTACCGCTATCTCCCCTCTGTTCGCCACAAGCACTTTGCTGAACATCCAGTTTAAAGGCTAAAACCTCCGACTTAAAAACCTTCTTTCAAATAATGCCTCTGGAATACGTAAATTGGACGATAGAGATATCTCAAATACGTATTTTATTTGTACCACCTTCAGAAAATTTTATTCTGTAAGTTAAAATAATTAAATTTATCACCGAAAACAATTTACAGCGGGTGCAACTTGTGAACATGATGAGAGAAGTTAGTGTGTTTGACACAACACTCAGAGACGGAGAGCAGATGCCAGGAGTTTCTCTGCCCCTGAATTACAAGGTAAGGATTGCGAAGCAGCTCGATAAACTCGGGGTTGATGTTATCGAGGCTGGCTTCCCATCTGCAACGAAGGGAGAGTTTGAGGCTGTTAGGGAGATAAGCTCGCTTGGTTTGAATGCTGCAGTTTGCGGTCTTGCGAGAATTGTTAAGGACGATATTGATGCTGCTCTCAACGCTAACGTTGATATGGTTCACATTTTCGTCCCCACCTCACAAATACAGATCAAACACACTGTAAAAATGAGTAGGGAAGAGATTATTGAGAAATCGGTCGAATGTGTGGAATACATCAAGTCTCATGGTGTTAAATGCATGTTCTCTGCAATGGATGCCACAAGAACAGAAATCGAGTATCTGAAGCAGATTTTCAAGGCTGTTGAGGACGCGAAGGTTGATATAGTGAATGTTCCCGACACGGTTGGCGTTGCAACGCCTTTCAAGTTCTATGAGACGATTAAGCAACTCAGAGAATACCTCACTGTCCCCATAGATGTTCACTGCCACAACGATTTTGGTTTGGCAGTTGCGAACACCTACGCAGCAGTTTTAGCTGGGGCGAATGAAGTGCAGGTTACGGTAAACGGAATTGGAGAAAGAGCCGGAAACGCTGATTTAGCTCAGGTTGTCACGATTCTGCACTCGATTGAGAGAATCAAGACTAACATCAAAACAGAACATCTTTTTGAAACTTCGAAGCTTGTGGAAAGGCTCACCGGAATAAAAATGCCTCCGAACACGCCGATCGTGGGTGAGAATGCCTTCAGCCACGAGAGTGGAATTCACGCTCACGGCGTGCTGAAGGAGTTCTCAACCTTCGAGCCGGGAGTCATCACCCCAGAGATGGTGGGACACAGGAGGAGGATCGTTATTGGAAAGCATGCGGGAAGACATCAGATCAAGAAGATTCTGGAGGATGCAGGATATACTATTGACGACGAGACACTGAACAAGATATTCGAGAAAGTTAAGGAGATAGGGGACAAAGGGAAGAGAGTTACAGATCTCGACCTTTTCGCCATTGCAGAGGTAGTGATAGGAGAATTGAGGAAGGAGGAGAAGGCAATACTCGTTGATGAGGTGACAGTTTTAACAGGCAACAAGATAACACCAACCGCAGTCCTGAACGCAGAGGTTTTTGGAGAGAGAAAGGTCACCTCAGCCATCGGTGTGGGGCCGGTAGATGCATCACTCAAAGCAGTCACGGGACTCGTTGGCGAGAGTATAAAGATCACGGAGTTCAGGATGGATGCCATTACGGGTGGTAGCGATGCTCTGGCAGAAGTTTATGTTACGGTTGAGGACGAGGAGGGGCATTCATTCACTGCCAGAGGTGCAGCACAGGACATAGTCATGGCATCCATCGATGCTGTGATAAATGCAGTAAACTACCTGCTGAGAATGAAGGGTAGAAAGAATTGATTTCAGTACACAAAAAACACAGGCGGAAGTCTTACGTAAGCAATCTTATCGCAGCCCATTTCCTTAGAACTCTGATTGCCTCACTCATATTTTTCGCTGAGTCGAACCCAAGAGGTTTGATGGCTGGAGATCTGCCAACGACTATTGCTTTTTCCAGCCTCTCCAAGCCCAGAGCGCCCCAGTAGTAGGCTATCACAGCATGGGCAGGATGGTATGCAAGACCGTTCGTGTAGGCATCCATAAGCGCTGGATCGCTCACGAGCTCTTTTTCAGCCCTCTCAATCTCTTCTGGACTAGTCTTCCCCTTGACGATGTATCTGTGGTAAAATTCCCTGTAAGCGGGATGCTGCTTTTCATCAAAAATCTCAGAAACAGGATTCTGAATCACGAAAATTGCCTTCTTCCTGATTATGCTCTCGAACATGTTGCAAAGGTATCCTCTGACCATTGTATGAAAGAGAATTGGATTCAGTTCGGAATTTACGCTGTAGGGAGATATGTTTGGTAATCCGAATATCAGCGCATCATATTTCTCCCCAATTCTCACCCCTCTGTGCTCGTACACTTTCTCAAGCACCTCTGAATGTATTTCATCAACTTCTCCTGCTGTAGCGTAGGCTATTTCATATCCAGCCCTATACCCATTCCTCACCGCAGATTTTATGCTTGAGGGCATCAGATTGGAGAAAGCCATCAGAAGCTTTTGATCCAGTCTCTCCTTCCCTCTGATTTCCCTCCATGCTTTGCTGACAAAACCTCTGAAAAAGTTGTTGTTCACCACCACATCAACATGAAAGACAGGAATTTGCCCGGCAACATGTCTTCCGATATCCTCTATAATCCTGTGCATTTCAGAACGCGGATTCATATATGAAGACTCTGCCAGAATATCGGGTAGGTGGTGCTGCCTGATGCATTCATAACTTCCCAGTCCAACGGCAATTGATTTCCATCCGCCGTTCATCGGAAGGAAGGGAATGCTCAGATAAACTATCAAGTCCGATTCGGCAGCGTACCTGTTTATCTCAACGCTGTACCCGCTTTCACTCTCGCCAAGTGATACGACATCCCTGCAGTCGTGGTTTACAACTCTGTATGCTGCGGCTATGTCACCCAGCATCGACCTCAGCTCCCTTCCGCTGCACTTCCTGTGCATTCCTGTTGCGCATACGAGTGTTATCTGATCCTTGCTAACTCCCACGCTTTTCAGCTTTCTCAAAACCTCAGCGACCATTATTTTCCGTGGATCGTTTTTTGGGAGGGGTAGTGGAACGCTGATATCATCAAAGGCGATAACAACTCTGGAGTTTCTGCTCACATCCAGCTCAGCACTTTCAACTGCATCACTCACGATCTCGCGAGCCGGTTTAGAAGGACAAGCTGGCTCAGGAGGATAGATTATGTTAACATCCTCTGGAAAGTCGTAAATTGTAACGCTGTCACCGTTGAAGATAACTTCCTTCATACCATATCCTTCAGCGTCTCACAAGGCTTGAATGTCTCCGCATTCGTCTCTGCATACTTCTTCTCCAGCACATCGAGAATCGTCGCGTAACCGAGCATTTCAGCGACATCCAGTATTCCGACTGGCGATCCAACTGCGAGACAGTAAGCCCGGTTGATTGTCTCCTTATCCGCTATACCCTCCTCAATTTCTCTGAGAGCCTCATTCACCGCTGCAGCAGCCACTGGAAGTATATCCGCAGGTTCAGCCTCAGGAACCTCAGGCTTTCCGTCAACCCACCTGTAAAAGCCCTCCCCGCTTTTCTTACCAAGCTTCCCCCACTCTACCATCCTTTCCAGAAGCCACCTGAAACCATTTGGAAGTTCAAACCTTCCTCCGTGAACCTCTATAAGACTGTCCTGAACCATCAGAAGAACGTCCATGCCTATGTAGTCAAGAAGCTCAAAAAAGCCCGCTGGAGAACCCAAGTTTTTCATTGCTGCATCAACCTGTGGTGGTGAGAACTTTCCGAAATCCCATCCAACGGCTGCAACTGCTGAACAAAGAAATCTGTTGAATATATGCCCCCTACTATCCTTTCTCAGCACAACTGGCTCTTTTCCTATGCTTTTCACAACATCTACCACCTTCTGGAGAAAGTCTTCGCCCACAGTCTCCCCGCCAACCTCCACGATCTCCCTGACTATAGGCGGATTGGAAAAGTGGAAGAGCGTAAACTTTTCCGGTCTTTTCAGCTTAACAGCAAGCTCAGAAGGTGTGAACGATGATGTGTTTGTTGCGATTATGCAATCCTCTCCGAGCAGTTGCTCAAGCTTTTCGAGGAGTTCGATTTTTGCCGGAAGCTTTTCAACAACCGCCTCGACAACAAAGGAGCAATCCTTAACATCCTCAAGATCCAATGTGTATTTTATCTTCGACGTTATTTCATCCCTCTTCTTCAAACCTACTTCCTTGAGCTCCCTTAAAATCTCACCCTCATGCCTTTCCTTGGCCTTCTTCAAAGCTTCCTCGCTTACATCAACGAGAACAACATCGTAATCAGCGTTGGCAAAGAGAGCAGCTATAGCTGCTCCCATCGTTCCCGCTCCGATAACCCCGACTTTAACACCCATGCTCTTGATTAAATCATGATTTATTAAATCTTTTTGCGTTTCCATACGAATCGCATAAATATTCTGAAGCAAAATTCAGTTTGTGAACATCATCATTGGAAGTGGCGAAAAAGTGAGTGTAATAGCATCAAAACTTTCAGATAGCTTGATTGTTGATCGAAATCCTGAAAGTGCAGCTAACCTTGAGTTCAAGGGCTTTAACGTGCTGAACGCTGACGCATCTGACGCTGAGATTCTCTCAAAATTTGACACCAGTTCAAGGCTGATTCTCGCAGATGATGATGAATTCAACTTGAAAGTGGCAAGAGTTGCAAAAACGCTTGGCTTCGAGGATATCGTGGCTATCTCCTCAGATGAGAGTAAATGCAGCATCTACGACAGAGAGGGAGTTAAGAAGATATGCAACACAATAGACAATCTGCTGAATCTTCTCCTTGAAAGAGACAGGTACATCGAAATTCCTGTTGGCAGTGAGTTTGAAGGGATGGAGTTAAAGGAATTCGATCCGGGAGAGGACTGCACGGTGGTGTCGGTTTTTAGAGATGGAAAAGTTCTCCAGCCACATCCTGAGATGATCGTTCAAAAGGGAGACACTCTTGGAGTTATCTGCGGTGAGGAAGTGAGAGTTTCGAAGAATCCGTTCAACGCCATCCTGATCTTGGAGAGAGGTCAGAGGGATGACGAAATTGTCGTGGAGGCGGAAATGCTTGCAAAAAGATTCTCTGCCAGTATAATTGTTTTTCAGAAAAAAGGAAATGCCTACGCCTGCAACCTCAGAGGCTACTCGGATAAAATCGAGCTTGAAGAGGCGATAGATATTCTCAAAAAGAGCGATGAGCTCGATCTGATCGTTACCTCTCTCGAAGAAAAGAATGAGGGTGCTCTCAAAAATCTCGTCAGCAAATTCCCCACACTGCTCGTAACTGGAAGGACAGATTACAGAAAAATTCTGGCAATAGCCAACTCAAAATGTCCTGATAAGATAATAAACATGGCAAAAGCATTTTCAAGGTTCTTTGGCAATGTAAAGGTTTTACTGCTTGAGAAAGAGCAATTGAAGCACTTTTCAAAGTTCACTGAAACTGAGTTGGAGGTGAAAGTTTCGGAAGGAAATCCGATGGTTGATGCGATAAAAGAGTTCAAAAGTGGCTACGACCTTACGATTCTGTCAATTAAGAACGACTTGGGGAATATAGACAGAGATATCCTCTGGAAGATGATTTTGGATAAGAACACGTCCGTTCTGGTGGTTGATTGATTGGTCAGTTCACAACCATAGCTCTGATATCATTTATCGCTTTCATAGCTCCGTTGCTGGCCGAGAGAGTCAGAGTTCCGGCCATAGTTCTCGAAATAATCTTGGGAGCCATTTTCGGTATAAGCTTTCTAAACTTGATACAGGAATCTGAATGGCTTTCTTTCCTGTCTCTGTTCGGTCTGATATTTTTGATGTTCCTTTCAGGTCTGGAGATTGATTTTGATGTTATTTCAAAGGGTAGAGATGTTCTGTCGGTTATCGCCTTTTTCCTGATCTCACTATCTCTGGCAACCTTTTTCTCGTTCCTTCTGAATCTCAACCTCTTCTATGCAATCATTCTAACAAATGTGGCAGTCGGAGTTGTCGTGTCATCTCTCAGAGAGATGAGGCTGGAAAAAGAGAAATTCGGACAGATAAATATCGTTGCCGCCTTTATCACCGATTTCTCAACCATGTTCCTCCTCTCTCTCTACTTCCTTTCAGGGATAAATCAGATTATCTTCGCTTTCCTGATCATAGCGGCTTTTTTAGCTGCCTACAGATTTGGTAAGCTTGCGATATGGTACTTTCCGAATTTCGTTTCAAGATGGTTCACAGACGAGCCGTCAGAGATAGGAGTGAGGGGTAGCCTTGCAATCATGATTCTGTTTGTCGGTCTGAGTTCACTGCTTGGGGTGGAGGCGATTCTCGGCGCATTCCTTGCAGGAGTTCTCCTTTCCCTAACTTTCAGAGGTGGTAAAAAGCTTTATGACAAGCTTTACGGCATGGGATACGGCTTCTTTATCCCGATTTTCTTTATCAAAACTGGCTCGGAGCTTAATTTAACAGCAGAAATGTTAAGTCTAATTCTGACCCTCCTGCTTGTATCGTTCGCCATCAAAATCGTCCCATCCTTAATTTTTTCAGGTGAATTTGGGACAAGGAGTGCAGTGGCTATGGGTCTTCTCCAGTCCACAAAACTCAGCCTTACCATCGCCGGAGTCAGCATTGCGGTTGCAGCAAGTGTTATCAGCAGGGCTGAAGCCACCGCTCTTATCAGCTTTACGGTTATCTCCTGCCTTCTTTCTCCAACACTATTCAGAATGGTTTACAGTACTGGAAAATAAAAAATTCAGCCAAGCTTTCTACCAATGACAATATAGCCGGTATGCCAGACCCTCGTGGACGTTCTTGTCCCTACCCTCTTTATGTCCAGATCAATCCTCAGCATCTCAAAAGCTTCAAGCTCCTTAAATCCGTTTCTTTCCATTTCAAGATAAATCTTCCTCGCAGCCTCGATGTATGGGTTATAGACGACAGCATAACCCCCTGCCTTCAGAATTTCCCTCGCCTTCGGGATGAATTCAACATCGTCCTTCATATCAAGCACAACGAGGTCAAACTCAGCTTTAAGCCCGTCTGCAACAAATAGGGCATCTCCAACAATTTGGTGTATGTTCTTCAGCCCTGCTGTTTCGAAATTCTTCCTTGCAATCTCCGCAAAATCCCTTCTCTTCTCAACCGTAACAACCTCTCCGTACTTGTTGAAGTAAGCGAGGTATGCTGCCAGAACTCCACTGCCGGTTCCGGCATCAAAAATGAGTGAGTCCGGGGATAAACCTGTATAGGCAATTATTGCCCCTACATCCTTCGGCATTATCGGCGTCGCCCCTCTTTTGAAGTGTCTGAAAAAGTCTGATGGCTTGAAGGGTAGAATCCTATACTTTACACCAAGATGCGTCCTTACTTCATCTCCGTAATCCTTCTCCTTAAGCTCCTCCAGCTTTATTATCCCGTGATGGGTGTGCAATAATCCCTCAAATCTCTCGACGAGAAAACTGTATTTTCCCCTTGAAAGTACTACAGGTGGTTCCATTTCACTCCTGAAGCTTCATCAAAGCTTCCGCCAGATCGCCACCAGCCTCTTCCAGAGCTTTCCTTGCTGTCTCCTCATCAACGTTCGCCTGCTCCATGATCAACTTCACGTCTTCCTCGCTGATCTGGGGGGCTCTCTTGATAACCTCATACTCACCAATAATCTGAAACGTCTCAACCCCTCTCGCCGAGATCTTGGAAACGTTCGGGTTTCTGAAAATCAGCTCCTCATCGCTCGTTCTAATTATTACTTCTTCAGCATCAAGCTCTTCCATCTCTATGCCCATTTGTTTCATCATTTTCTTCATCTGCTTCGGGTTCATCGGGAGCATAGTATGAGTTTGAGAGGATGTTAAAATATTTTGGGTTACCTTTTTTCTTTCATTCTTTTCCTTACGAAGCCTCCTGCAGCTATCAGTGCGATTAAAGCGAGGAACAGTGCTATGTAGATCAGGTACGGCTGTGACTGCTTGACTTCAAGAGAGACGACAATAGAATTCGACGTGTGGCTGTATCCATTCTCGTCGTGGTACTTGACCTTAACGGAGGCAGGATAATTTCCCTCCCCAGCATCCTTGTCAACTTCAACTCTAAACTTCGCCTTTGCGACATCTCCGGGTTTCATCGTTCCGATAAAGTACTCACCGGGCTGAGATTGTCCGATAAAACTGCTAATTGAACTCGTGCCAGCTATAGACAGAGGCGGAGAAACTTCGAGCATCACAACGGTGTTGTATATCTCCGCATTTCCCGAATTCTTGATTTCAAGCACAACCTCCCCGGTTGAGTCGGGATAGAGGTCGCTTTTGATTGAAACAACCTGAAATGCAGCGAGCTTTGGTGCGATGTATATGGGAAATTCCGCGACACTCACAAGGTCTTTGGCATATGGTGTGTCAAAGGATTCTATGAGGTAAAGCAGGTGTTTTCCTGCAAGCGAATCATCACTAACAGAGATTCTGAACCTGGCTTTCTCGTTGATGCTGTCAATATATGCCGTTGAACTCACTGGAGTGATGGTTGAGTCGGGGGAGAGAAGGTACAGCTTCACGTTATTGACGTCCATCTCACCCGACAGGCTCAACTCGACGTCACCGACAAGACCCACGCCAACGTTGAACGTCTCAACTGCATTGACCGAAAGAGCAGGATTTGCACTGACATCCACGTTGACGTAAATCTTTGGACTAACAACCTTGTCTCCGTAATCGTCCTTGTACTTTATGACCACGTATCCAAGATAACTTCCCGCAGGAGCATTTGAGGTTATGTAAAAGGTCAGGTTACTGCTCTCCCCACTCTCCATATCGCCAATGTAGGGTGTGCTTGTTGATACGAGCAGAGGATTGTCGAAGATGAGGGAAGCGTAGGCATCTTTGATCGGATCTCCGGTATTGGTTATTCTGATCGTCAGATAACCGCGTGAAGGTATACTCACAATATTGCTCACTTGCTGAGTCTTTGATTCCTGCTGCATTTGGGGTATTGCGGGGATTGATAAAGATGGCATCTGGACCTTCTGCTCAACTCTAACTGTTTTTGCCGAGCTAAGAAACTCGCTTACCTTCTCAACTTCAAAATACCCCTTACCGCTTATTTTAAGGCCAAGTGGCTTTGAGTTCTTGGCAGGCATCCCAGATGAGGTTCTGAAAATCATGACGAGTTCTGCAGGATAAGACTGGAGAAACACCCCACCCGGAACGAAGACCTTGAACGATGCGGTTGCAGTGTCTCCACTCTCCATATCACCAACATACACGCTCATCGCTTTTGGATTGGGTTTTAAGGGGGGTGTGGTGTTGAGAATGAGAACAGCATTGTAAATGGTCTTCTGGCCTGTGTTCTTTATCTTTACAGTCACAACTCCCTCTCTACCTGCAACAAGGTCCGAGGTTACTGATTGCACGCTGAAATCGTAATCCTTTTTCTCGATTTTGATTTCAGCAGAAACGCTGTCCTTCTGATTTGTTACGTATTTCAGCGTTACATTTCCACCAGCATCAATTTCTGCTCTCATTTTCGTGTATTCAACATCAAATCTGAGATTATGACTGCCCTCCATTGCATCCTCATCAACATCCACAACAATCGTGATCGGGATTGTTCTCCCGCAAGGCAGATCTCCGACAAGAATCTCTTCGCTTTCAACCTCAACTACCGAGGCGTAGGGCTCCAGCCTCACATCCTTGGCAGTTGTCAGCATGGGCAAAATTTCAGATGTGTTCTCATTTACTGGCAAGTACTCTATGCTTCCACCCGTAACCTCGCATGATAAAAGGAGGGTTACCGATGTCTTATCCCCTGGATGCAGAACGTTCGTTCCAGCAATGCTCGCATGAAAATCGAAGTTAGATTCAAAGCTGACAGCGGATACTCTGGCTGCTAAGAGCACCAGCACGATGAGAAGTAAACTTAACCGCATGCTGATTTGGCTGTAAAAAAGTATATAATTTTGTTGTAACCAGCAGAGTTACAATGGACAATGTTGTTGAAGCTCTAAAAAAGCTGGGTTTCAGGGAGTACGAGGCAAGGATTTATGCAACTCTCGCGGTAAAGGGAGAAGCTACGGCGAGTGAGATTCACAAAATCAGCGGTGTTCCAAGGACAAAGGTTTACGAAGTTCTGAAATCCCTTGAATCCAAAGGCTTTGTGGAGACAATAAAAAGCTCTCCAGCGTCTTTCAGGGTGATTGATCCCGAAAAAGTGCTTGAAGATTACAAGCAGGATTTTGTCAGCGCTGTAAACACAGTTGTTGAGGCCTTCAAAGATATGAAGTACGAGCAGCATATGCAGCATCCCGTCTGGTGTGTGAGAGGTTCTGCCGGTGTGAGAAATAGGGCAAAGGCTATAGTTCAGGGAAGCAATGAGCTTATTGTTATCACAGCAAGGAGAGACCTTGTTGACAGGATTATGGCTATCAAACGAGATAAGACGAAAGTTGTAATTGTTACAGACGATTCCAGCAGATTCAGAGATTTGGACGCTGAGGTCATGGAAATTCGAAGGGATTTTGCTTCGATATTCGAGGAAACCGTGATTGATGAAGTCAAGTACAAATTCGAAATCTTGCTAATTTCTGATGGATACGAGTCATTCGGAGTTTACAGAACCGGCGATGACATCGTTGGAGTAAGCATAAAACTACCTTTGATAATACTGTTCCAGAAAATGATTTTTCTTGGCTTGCTGGCGAAGAGATGAAACATTTTAAAGCCTCTGATAACTTTTTCCATGAACGAAATTCTCAGCCTCAGAAGAGAGTTCAAGATTGACGATTACATCGAGAAGGTCAAGCCTGTGGTAGACGCAGTAAGAAGGGAGGGAGATAAGGCGGTAATAAAGTTCACGAAGGAGTTTGATGGCGTTGAACTTAGAGAAATTAAAGTTGGCGAAGACGAGATTGATGCAGCATACGATGAGGTCAGTGACGATTTGATTGATGCCTTGGAAATTGCAAAGGAGAATATTGAGAGATTTCATTACGTCACAGCAGTTGAGAGGGATATGAGAATTCAGTTCGAAGACTGTTTGATGGGCAAAATTTACACGCCAATTGAGAAGGTTGGAGCCTACATTCCCGGTGGAAGAGCGAGCTATCCCTCAACAGCCCTCATGATTGGCATTCCCGCAAAGATTGCGGGAGTCGAAAAGCTGATAGCTTGCACCCCACCGAATAGTGAGGGCAAAGTCAACCCGCTTACCCTTGTTGCTCTCGACATGGCAGGATTTGACGCCGTTTACAAAGTTGGGGGAGCACAGGCAATAGCAGCCATGGCTTACGGAACTGAAAGCATACCGAAAGTATACAAGATAGTAGGGCCGGGAAACATTTACGTCACCGCAGCGAAACTGCTGGTTGCGAAGGATGTGGCAATTGATATGCCCGCCGGCCCCTCTGAAATCTTGGTTATTGCAGATGACACTGCAAATGCCGAGTTTATAGCTTACGA
>JAPDIY010000091.1 GCA_029259335.1 Archaeoglobi archaeon | reverse complement strand
GTCTTCGAGGAGTATGGGTTTCACAAGGCCGAGTTTAATAAATTCGTCAATTCTTCGACTCACGGAATTCTTGTCGCCTTTTGCAATTCTTTCAAGCTCTATCCATGTTTTTGGTTCCTTGAGTGAGCGAAACAAAACCAGACCTTTTGCTTTGCCGAGGGATGCAAGTATATTTTCCAAGTTTGACATTGGATTCTCTGTTCGAGTAAAAATACATTTGTTTTGGGTTGAAAGTTGGAAGTTTGTAATTAGATACAAACAAAGTAACAGATTCGAAACACTTAAATACATGTGTATGAAATTAGATACAAGGTTTGGAGGTTAGAACATGAAAGTCTGTTCAGATGTGCCAGAAATGTGGGATGAGCTGATAAGAAAGGCGATGCGAATAGAGGGCTGGGACACCATCTCTGCCTACATCAGGGATTTGATCAGGGAAGACTTGAAGAGAAAAAGACTGCTCGGAGCCAAATCCGTTCTAATCGACAGCGACGGAGACTGTGAAATTGAGGAGGAGGTGACCACCCATGCCTGATCCATCAGTTCTGAAGTGGCTTCGAAAACAGAGGACGAACTTCAGCTTCAGCACGACAATGGACAGGATATTTCTGATAGACCAGCTCGTCGAGCAGGGAGAATTCAAGAACCGCAGCAAGGCGATTGAGGCGGCGATTGACCAGCTTCTGAGGCAGCACTATCCAGAGCTGGACGAGAATGCGAGGTTAGGGGATTTTGTAAGGGCAGACAAGCTGCTGGTTGAGGAGGAGGTGACCGCCAGATGAACGAGTTGGTTTTGAACCTCGGCCGCACCTGGAACGGCCTCGAACTGCTTCGCATCCGTCGCCTCAAACGAAAGCCCGGCTGCAGGGTGGACTTCCTGGAACGCCGCTGGAGCGGCAGGTGGAGGACCATCTGGAGCTGGCACTGCCTGACAGCCGAGGAGGTCCTGGACAACCTGAGGCAGCATGCTGGTCTGGTGCTGGACGAGGCCGAGGAGGAGAGGTTGAGGGTGTTTTTTGGAGGTGTGGTGTGAATGCGCATTTCGAAGATAGAGGAACAGATGAGTATAGTTGCAAGTACCTAAGAGAGGGGAAGGTGGTTTTCCAGAGTGATTCGACCGATACTGCTGAGAGTTGCCCTTATTATGAGGAGGTCGATGCCTGATGCCTCTTTGGAGATGTAAAATCCTCAACGGAAACACATGGACTGAAGTTGAGGTTGTTGGCGACGAGTTCTTGAAGGAATTAAAACGCAGATTTGGCAGTGGTGTGAAATTCAAGGATGTGGAGCAGTTCTGCGTTATCAGGAATGAGTTCGTTCCAGTATACTACTACGAGGAGGCTGATGCCTGATGCCCGAGATACAACTAATTATTCTCCGAGATGGCAAAGAGATTTTCAGAGCGAAACTTGACGCTGAATTGAGAGACAGAAATCCAATACTCAGGTACGATGAGGAAAGCTATGAGGAACTACACTTTTCAGATGATGTTTCTATTTCAAGTCTTGAAACGCTTTTGTGGGTTTTTTGCAGAATTTTTGGGAGGCTGATGCCTGATGTCCCAATTTGTAACAATCACCAAAGAAGAATTTGAGGAGGCAAAAGCGGGTAAAATCGTAATACTGGGCTTCACTATCAACAGAAGAGGAAAACTTGCATATTTTGTCCTGTCTAATGGACTACCGAGTGAAGACCGAATTCACGGGATTCTGGCTAATGGGTATGATGTATATCCTATAGACGTTTCAGAATTGAGATGGGAGCAAATCAGCAATCCACATCTAAATCAGATACCAAACATCGTTTTTGAGGACGGAACAAGCATCATTCTGACCAGTGAGGAGGCCATAAAGCAAATTGAGGAGGCTGATGCCTAATGTCTATAATATATGACAGATTTGGAGTTCCGGGAAATTGCCAAGGCTGCGGTGCTATCACTAACTGGTTCATAAACGGCTTTTATCCGATTTGTCCAAGATGCATGCGTGAACTTGTGTTGAGTGTCAAAAACATGGTGGAGCAGGGTTTTTTGAGTTTTGATGAGGATGGTGATGCCTGATGAATAACAACCGCTGCATTTTCTCATACAACGATGGTAGCACGAATCGCTGCGCCTTTGTTGAGCATTTTGGGATTTCGACGGTAGAGTGCAACGGTCTCAAAGACAAGCAGCGCTGCCCGTTCTGGGCTATCGCCGACGCATTGAGCAGGATTGAGACATCAATACAAATGCTGGAGGGGAGAGAATGATCGGTTCTGACAAAATCAAAGAGAGAATGAAGTTTAACGAGAAGCAGCTGAAGTTTCTTGCAGACTTTCTAAACGCAATTTCCGACGATCTGGCAAAGCTACTATCTGAGGACTCCCTCAATGTTCACAGGCTTGAGCACATCTACTTCTCGCTTGCAGAAGCACAATACATTTTCGATGTCGTCAGTGACAGTTTACAGCGAGATTTGCGTTTTTTGAAGTTTGTAAACACGGTGAGGTGAAAGAATGACAGAAACACGCATCTACATGGGGCCTAAATGTGCAAGGGTGCCGAGGGGGGCGAGAGTTAACTTTCTGGGCCACCACCGCAGAATGGGCTTCTTCGAGTGGAATGGTGAGCGGTTTTGCTGCCCTGTCAGGCTGTTGTGGAGGGTGAAACCATGAAGCTCGTGATGAAGATCTACTGCACCAGACCGCCTGAGAAGGGAGAATGCAACCGCAATGTCAACAGCTGCATTTGGGGCGGCTGTGCTTGCGAGTATGCGAAGTTTGAGGAGGTGTAGAGAGAGATGGTCAGTGTTGAGGTCGAGATCCTAACACAGGTCGCAAAGCGGCTCAACATCTCAAATGAGGACCTAATGATGATTATGGTGCAGGGACAATATGCAAAAGCTACGGCAACAATAGCATGTGTCAGTGTTGCAGTTGTTGTAATTGTTGTCACCATAGCAATTTCTGAGCTACTTTACAGAAGAGGGAAATTAAGCGATGATACATTCATCGCTCTCGCAGGATTAGTCATCGTACTTACATTGGCAATATTGGCGTTTGCGTGGCAGACTATCGTCGCACTTCTCGCACCGAAGTACGCTGCACTCATAGATTTACTCGAGAAGATTGGAGGGAGATGCCTGATGCTAATCGGCTTTTCTGGCCCGTCTGGCTCGGGAAAAACCACCCTCGTGAACATGGTCGCCGAGAGGTTGCGTCAAAAGGGCTACGATGTGGGGGTGGTGCAGGAAGTGGCGAGAGAGGTTTTCAGGAAGTACCAAAAGTACGGGTTCAGCAGCCTTGACGAGATCAGGAACTCTCCTCACATTCTCAGCTTCCAGTGGGATGTTTTCCTGAAGCAGATTGCGGCTGAAGATTACGAGCTGGAGAGGCACGACATCGTCTTGACTGACAGGACGATATATGATATCCTCTTTTATACACTATTCTGGCGACCCAGAACTGACGATGAGGATTACAGCAAGCTCGAGGCGTACATTGGTGGATTTGACTTTGCCGACAACAGTGGGAGGAGGTACAAGCTGATCTTCCTCTGCGAGCCTGTAAATGGGCCAGTTGATGACGGTTTCAGAACGCCAGATTTGAGATACCGCAGGGTGCAGTTTGAAGTGATCAAGCGTCTTCTTCCACACTACCACTTCTTACCTGCTTTGGAGCCTGAGAAGAGGGCTGAGCTCGCAGTCTTTGTGATTGAGGAGATGATAACATGATCTGGCGAATTCCAGCTATGAGGATGGCTATGATCGTATGTAAATACATAGTGCTGGCTGGTGCGACTGTCGCGGCTATGACATATCCAGACGATGTGACTGTTGAAGTTCCAGCGAAAGTCTTGTGGTTGGCATTTGCTGCAGCTTTCTGGGGGTTGATGAGATGATCTGTCCTCGCTGCGGTGGGGAGCTGCAGGCAACCAGCAATCCGAACAAGCTGCAATGTCAAGAATGTGGCAGGGTGTTCAAGAACTACTCAATGCGGTACTACAGATGTGATAGGTGCGTTGAACCGTGCTTTGTCGTTTCTGCGTATATGGATAAGCCTGATACGTGCCCTTACGGGTTCAAGAGCTGTCGGTGGGATGAGGTTTCAGCTCAGAGGTTCATCAGGCAGGCGCTTGCAAACAGGATAAAATGGATGGGAGAGGAAGAGGAGGTGAAGAGAGTTGTCTGAACTCAAGCTCCTCCTGCCGTCTATCCCAAAACTCAAGAGCGTCTATTGCCTGCTTCTGCTTAAGGCCATCTCCTCAAACAGCGAGATTGTGTCTTGGAATGATGTGAAGGATGCCGTCTCGATCGTGAGCACCGCAACGAAGGGGCAGGTGAAGAAGTACTTGTTAATGATGGTCAACCACGCTCCACCACTCTTGGCATACAAGGGCTCCACGATCTTTGATCACTTCTACAGGATTTATGTTTACAGCGTCGATGATGATGGGGTCCTTAGGCAGAGCATCGACTTTGCCAAGCACTACAGGAATGACATCGTCCTTGCCATTGCTGATGAAGACACAGACAATGTAACCAGTAGCATTGACCTTCTCAAAAGGGGTGTTGACATATGGCAAGAGACCAGATGATTTTCACGAAGGTACTTATGAAGCTAAACTTAATATTATTAAGCGAGGTTAATAACATTATAATTAACTCATTTATTATCATTAAGAATAGTACATTAAGAGATCCTCTTGGAGATTCACAACTGAGCTTAATAAGTCAACTTATTAAGATTAATAAGCGTCTTTACCCTTGTTCAACCCAGCTTTTCTTCTCAAATAGGGGTGGTTTTTATGGCAAGAGTCTATAGCTTTTCTGTGAGGGATGAGGAAGTTCAATTAATTGCGGTGTTAGAGGAATTGAAGAGAAATAATAACCTATCAAATGAGATTGTTAGAGTTCTCAAGGCATTCTTGATACCAAATAGCAATAGAGAGGTAATCTCAAAGGAGATGCTCAGAATAATAGAACTCGAAAGAAGGATAGATGAAATACGACAGGTATTAAGTCAGTTGTCAGGTATTGAGGAGGAACTGGCTAAGTTAAAATCAGAAGTAGAGAAGAAGCAGGAACAGCAGAAGCTTCAAGATGAATTACCACTGATAAGAGAGTTGAGGTATTCTGTTTTTGACGACTTGGATAAGGAAGGCTTTGAGAAGTTTGAATCCCATATGCTGCGGCTGGGCAGGGAACCAGCAGATGCAATAAAAGTCAGACTGAGCAAATGGGCGGCGGAAAAGCAGCTGTCAATGCCTGAGGCTGTTAATCTGTTCTGCAAGGCCTTCCCTGAGCTGAAGCATCTGTTTGAGGTTGTGGAGGTGGTGATGTGAAGATCTATATAGAGCTTGAGAAACTGAGACTGATTGCAGAGTACTATGAGTTTCCGCTGGCAGTCTTCTTCATGCCGGTTGAAGAGCTGCGGAAGATGGTGGAGAAAGAAAAGCGGACACGAAATAAAGACTGCTTTAAGGCTTTTGAAAAGCTTGAGAAAATCAGGGAGATTTTGGAAGATTCTGAGGAGGTGAGAGACTGATGTTCCAAAAATGGGTGAAAGTCTTACCTTATTTCCTTGTTGCCAAGATGGCTAAGGTTCTACTTCCAGAATACAAATTAAAGGCAAAAGAGGTGATTGTGGCTTATGAGATAGATGAGGGCGAGTGGATTTTCATAAGTGAAGACAGGTGGAAGAGAGAAAAAGAAAAAAGAGAAGAGAAACTGAGGAAAAAGCGAGAGAAAGAAATAGAAAAAGCCAAAGATAAAATCATTGAATACGTTTTTTGAGGTGGAGGCTGAGAAGAGATGACCTTCGCACCTACAACCCCTCCACCAACACCCAAGGAATGGTGTTTAACACCGACATTCGAAACATTTGCGATGGTGATGGCAGTTTTGTGTGGAATAATTGCAGGTCTCATACTGAGGCATTTCGGCATTCCTTGGCCGTTCTTGGAATTTTTCGTGAGCATCTTCGCTGTGTTTGGGTGGATACTCGCATGGGAAGTCGTTGCGAAATGAGTTTTTGAGGTGATTTAGATGCTTGATGAGACTCACATAAAGCAACTTGCGGAAACTATACGTATAGAATACGCATTAGATACGTATATGATGCGTAAAGTGAGGGTAAGCCTTACAGTGAATGAAGAGTTAAAGCGATTAGCTGAAGAATTCGGCATAAATCTCAGTGCTTTTCTGGAGTTAAAGTTGTTCGAGCACTTCAGAGAGCTTATTTTGATGAAAAACGCTCAAAATGGAGTGCTCCGGCCGGGATTTGAACCCGGGTCACGGGATCGAGAGTCCCGTATGATTGGCCGGGCTACACCACCGGAGCCTGATTGCGGTACTGTGCACGTGTTTATAAATTCTTCTGTCTCACATAGTATGCTTGCAGCCGTCAAAAAATAAAGGTCATCACGAGATGTCTGAATTCCTGCTGGGTGCAGTTATAAATAAAAAATAAAAATTAAAACTTACTTACTCAATTTTTATCCTCTTTCCACCCCTCTTGGGTGTCTTCTTCTTCAAGATGACTTCAAGCACACCGTTGTTGTATCTCGCTTTAGCTGAATCCGGCTCTACCTCTGCTGGAAGTTCGACAGTCTCGTAGTACTTTCTGTTCTCTCCCTCAGCCCTGATCTCAAGCGAAGTCTCAGTAGCGTTCAGCTCAATGTCATCCTTGTTAACCCCTGGCATTTCTGCAATAACCTGAATCTCATTATCTGTCTCGATGACATCAACCAGTGGTTTTCTCTCTTCAATTCCGGTCTCTTTTATCGTTGGCTTTGTACCGAACTCTCTGATCTCAGGCTTGCCGTCAGGCCCGATTCTTATCGAGAACCCCCTGACAATTGGCTTGATCTCTCCACTTTCTGCCCTTCTAAACATATCCTCGATGTCCCTCATCATCCTCTCGAATATGTCATCTATTCGGAACCTTCCAAAGAACTCGTCAAATATGTCCCATTCCTCATCCCAATCTCTTCTTCTCCTTCTCCACACCATCTCGCATCACCCCCTTAAAGAAAAATATTAAGCGTACATCCTGTGGAAGTCTTCAATCATCTTTTCGTATTTCTTTACGTCCTCCTTCGTAAGGCTCGGCTTGACTTTCTTCAGAGCATCTTCAAAGTGTCTCTTTGCAATCTTGAGCTTCTTGGCAGCCTCTTTAGCCTCTTCTTTAGTCATTCCGGGCTTAATTAGCTCTCTTATCGCAAGCATTCCTGCTTCTCTGCACACTGCCTCTATATCTGCACCGCTGTATCCTTCTGTCATCTCTGCAAGCTCCTCAATGTTAACATCATCTGCAAGCGGTTTTCCTCTCAGATGTATCTTGAATATCTCCACTCTTGCCTCCTTGTCTGGTGGTGGTATGTAGATATGCCTCTCAATTCTTCCTGGCCTCAGCAATGCTGGATCAATCATATCCGGCCTGTTGGTTGCTGCAATCACCACTACGTCTTTCAGCTCTTCCATTCCGTCGAGTTCTGTAAGTAACTGGCTCACAACCCTCTCTGTGACATGTGAGTCTCCTATGCCTCCTCTTCTTGGAGCGAGGCTGTCTATTTCGTCAAAGAACAGCACGCATGGTGCAACCTGTCTCGCCTTTCTGAACATTTCTCTGACGTGCTTCTCGCTCTCTCCAACCCACTTGCTCAGCAGCTCAGGCCCTTTAACGCTTATGAAGTTCGCATTGCTCTCGTTAGCCACCGCCTTTGCCAGCAATGTCTTTCCTGTCCCCGGAGGTCCGAAGAGGAGGATTCCCCTCGGCGGTTTGATGTTTGCAGCTTTGAACACATCAGGATACTTCAGAGGCCACTCCACAGCCTCCATCAGCTCCTGCTTCGCATGATCCAAGCCTCCGATGTCTTCCCATCTCACGTTGGGCACCTCTACCAACACTTCCCTCATTGCTGAAGGCTCAATGTTCTTCAAGGCCTCCATGAAGTCCTCTCTGGTAACCTTTAGATTCTCAATCAGCTCAGCGGGTATTTCTTCAGCCTCAATGTCAATCTCAGGTATAACTCTCCTCAAAGCATGCATCGCAGCCTCCTTGCAGAGTGCCTCGAGATCCGCGCCGACGAAACCATTTGTAAGTTCAGCAAGCTCTTCCAGATCTACATCCTCGGCCAAAGGCATCTTTCTCGTGTGGATTTCAAGTATCTCCTTTCTTCCCTCCTTGTCCGGCACTCCAATCTCAATCTCTCTGTCAAATCTCCCCGGCCTCCTCAATGCGGGATCGAGCGAATCGGGGCGGTTGGTGGCACCAATCACAATAACCTGTCCTCTCGCCTCAAGTCCATCCATCAGTGCCAGCAACTGTGCGACAACTCTCCTCTCGACTTCTCCAGTAACTTCTTCCCTCTTAGGAGCAATTGAGTCAATTTCGTCAATGAATATTATCGCCGGAGCATTCTCTTTCGCTTCCTCGAATATTTCTCTGAGCCTCTGCTCAGACTCACCATAATACTTGCTCATTATCTCAGGCCCACTGATGGTTATGAAATGTGCATCAACCTCATTCGCAACAGCCTTGGCTATCAGCGTCTTACCTGTTCCCGGAGGACCGTAGAGCAGTACACCTTTGGGTGGATCAATTCCAAGTCTCTGGAACAGCTCTGGATGCTTCAATGGCAATTCAATCATCTCTCTAACAAGTCTCAGCTCTCTCTTCAGACCGCCGATATCCTCATAGGTGACATCTGGAACTGCCCTTTTTATTTCCTCTGCTGGCTTCTCTTTCAGGTCGATCACAGTATTTCTCGATACAACGACAACTCCCGATGGTTTGGTAGCAGTAATAACGAATGTAAGCGTGTGGCCAAACACTTCAACTCTTATCTTCTGCCCTCTAATTACAGGTCTGCCCTCAAGTAATCTCAGCAAGTATGCCTCCCCACCCATCAGTCTTACTGGTTCAGTAGGAGCAAGCGTCACCTTCTCGGCAGGCTTTGCTTTAACCTTCCTGATCCTAACCTTGTCATCAATTCCTACTCCTGCATTGCTTCTCAGATTTCCGTCAATCCTGATTATTCCCGTTCCTCTGTCCTCAGGATAACTTGGCCAGACTATTGCTGGAACTGTGCTTTTCCCAATAATTTCAACTATGTCCCCACTCTGCAATCCAAGTCTCTCCATCACTGCTGGGTCTATCCTTGCAATACCTCTGCCTACATCCCTATAATAAGCTTCAGCAACCCTCAAACTTATCTCATCTCTACCAGACATTTTTACATCACCCCCAAATTTTTATTTAATCACCCAGATGGTTTCACCATCTTTTTCCTCTTTCTTAACGAGTCCTTTTTTAGTGAGGGAGTTCAGAACTCTCTCGACTTCTCTGTAAGGCAATCTGAAGCACTCGGCAATTTCGGCAGCATTCTTCAAGCCCTTAGCAAGTCCAAGCATTACAAGTCTCTCCACGTCATCACTCAGAACTCTCTCAACCTCGTTGAGCATTCTTTCGATAAACTGGTTGAACCTTGCTGCAAGAACGCTCTGAATGTTTGAAAATCTGTTTTGCAAATCCTCCGCTAATCTCAAAGCCCTGTAAATCTCAGAGATCGACTCAGCTCTGAGCCTCTCAATCATATTGAACTCATTCTTAATCTCCCTCATTAGAGTGGGAATATCATAATCTTCACTATCCCTTATTTTAGCATCAAACTTGTGCGGAGAGATCACAACTTCAAGACGGAGACTTCTTGGAATGTAGTAATACCTCCTCCTTCCCTCCTCGAAGCTTGCAACGAGTCCTGATTTTTCAAGCTTCTCCAAGTGCTCTATTACCACCTTAGGAGCCATTCCTAGATAGTACGAAATCTCGCTAACGTAACATGGCTTCTTCGAGAGCAGTTCGAGTATCTTCCTCCTGCTCTCATTACCGAGTACTTCAAGTATCGTTTCTGCTTCAGTGACCATTGAACATCACCTTATTTTTTGGTTACTAACCTTATGTTAGTAAACAAGTATATAAAGATTTCGGTTACCCTTCTTTATCTGAATGTGAAATAATAACGGTTTTAGATGTTTTCTCCCTTGTATATTCCTCTGTAACCTTCAGTTTCTGAAGTGAGCTTTATAAACACGAGCTGAACGATTCTTGCGTTTTTTGACAGCCATATTCCTGCCTCGTTGTGAACAACGATGCCCACCTCACTTCTACCCTCGTATCCCGCATCCCATACTGCTGTGAGAACATTCGCCCCACACCTGATGAGGGACGATCTCGGCCTTGCAATGGCCATGATGTCGTTTCCTAACTTTACGACTTCGTTCAGATATGCTCTGTAAACTCCCTTTGGAAGATAAACCCAGTCTTTAAACTCGATATCCTCAAGTTCAGGTAGCTGCCTTCTGCTGTTATCAAAATCCATCCTTCCACATCCTCTGAGCTTTGCTGCTCCTCTAAGTGTGCAGTCAAAACCGTTAGGCTGAAGCTGGGTTTCAAGATCAATGTAGTCTCTAATCAAATCGTCTTCAATAATTCTCTTCCTAATCTCCTCCGAACTAAGAACTGCCATGCAGAGAGTTAGCCTAAACTAAAAATTATTTTCGCTTCAGAATATCATCCGCGTAATCGACATAGTAGGCGTCAATCTCATCGTAGTTTCCCGTAATTTTGGCTATCTCAACAGCCAGTATGTGGGCACAGGGCTTTAGCCCTTTCAAATTGACAATGAAGTCAGGACAAGTGCATGAATCTTCCTCAACAACGTACTCTTCCTTCCCGACAACCACAAAAAAGTCTCTGTATTTCTTTACCCTCCTCTCTCTGATGTATTCAAATGCCTTCTCCCCTCTCTTTCCCAGATTGATGAGCAGAGCTTTGTAAAGTTCGTATTCATCTCCACTTTTTGCCGCTCTTACAACTTCATTCGGTAGATGCATCTATCCTGCTGAGTTCGAAAACCGAATTTATAGCATCTATGCCATCCAGCCAGCTCAGAATGATACTATCTTCAGGTACATCCAGCTCTGGAAGTTGCTCGCCTTTGATAACCTTTGCTCCCATCCGGGCAAGGGCATCGAAGGATGACTCGTAGTCGCCCTTCTTCTCCTTCTTAATCGCATCTGCGAGCAGAGCATCAAAACCCTTCTTGCTGAACTTTCCCTCAAAGAAGTACTGGAATGACATTAGAACGGCTCTGATACTCTCAAGTGTGAACTGGTAAAGGTCATTTTTCAACTCATCATTAAAATCGTAAATCTTAAGAAGCGAAAAAATCTTCTGGATCTCCCGTATAGCATCCGTCTTCTTGATTTCTCTTTCCTTAACAGCTCTGAGCAGACTGAAGCATGCTATTACCATGTCTTCAAGCATCTGATCGAACACCGCAAAGCTTGAGGCATCATCTTCGCTAATTTCACTATCCTCGATTTTTTTAATCCAGTTGTTAAGCCTTGCTTCACTGTAGAACTCCATATTTTTCTTTCTCCACGAGAGGTTATAAGAATTTTGAATGGGTTTGTGCTGGATGTTCACAAGTTTTTCTCATCCCCCGTGTAAATAATTCTGATTCTTCGACTAAGGCTATGTAAGATGCACATTAAATCTTTCTCGACCGCCGTTCTCTCACTCAATCTGAAACCTATTACAGGCTTCAATGTACAACACTCCTTACTTCTTTCTTTACACTTGGTCTTGGACTTCCAGCTTTACATCAAGCGTACATAATGGTCAAAGTTCTTCCAAAGAAATGGATAAAACTTTTTTAATCAGAAAAATCAACTGCCGGGCATGCGAGAGTACAGGTTCAAGAGAGGCTTTAAACCAACTCCTGAAAGGCTTGAAGAGATGCTGCGAAAACATTTCGGTGGATTTGAGGTAGATGGAGAATTTTATATTGTAAGGGATTTTGGAGCTATCGAGGAATTGAGGCTCAAGCTTGAGAACAAGAGGTTGTATGCAGAGTCAAAAACAAGATTGACGGATGACGATACTGCTATGAAAACCCTCAAAACGTACAACAAATTCCTTGAAGAGTTTACGGGCTACACGGCCAAGGAGAGGCAAAAGCTTATGAAAAAAGAGGCTGAAAAGGGCTAATCCCAGTTTACTACTACATCCTCTATTCTGAAATCCGGCCTGACATAAGACTCCTCTATCGGTGTTTCATAGCCGTGTTTGTACATCAACAAGCCGGTATAGGCAATCATCGCTCCATTATCTCCAGCAAGTTCCTTTGGAGAGACAAAGAATTTCGCTCCCCTGTCACCGCACATGACTTTCAACATCTCCTGAAGTCTTTTGTTTGCCGCCACACCTCCAACCAAAAGAACCTCATCAAGGTCGAGGTAGGCGAGTGCCCTCTCAGTAACTTCAGTCAGCATTGCGAAGGCAGTCTCCTGAAAGCTGAAAGCAACATCTTCCATAGCGACGCCAGAATCGTGGAGTTTCTGCGCTGCCGTAACCATCCCGCTGAAGGAGAAATCCATGCCTTTGACCACATACGGTAGAGTGTGGTACTTTCTCCCCTTCTCGGCCAGCTTCTCTATCTTCGGCCCACCGGGATGCTTTAAGCCCATATGTCTCGCAAGCTTGTCTAAAGCATTGCCGATTCCTATGTCGAGAGTCTCGCCGAAAACCCTGTACCTCTCTCCCTTTCTTGCGATTACCTGACTGTTCCCCCCGCTAACGTAGAGCGTAACAGGCCTCTTCGCTCCAGTCTTCCATCTCCCAATTTCAACGTGAGCTAAGCAGTGATTAACTCCAACCAATGGCTTATTGAGCTTTAAAGCCAGCAACCTCGCTGCTGTAGCTACAACTCTCAAACAGGGCCCCATTCCCGGACCTTGGGAAAACGCAATCAAGTCTATCAAATTCTTGTCAACTATTTCGAACAGGCGGGATAATAGAGGGGCGATTCTCTCGCTGTGATGCTGTGAAGCCTCTCTCGGATGTATGCCCCCCTCCTTTGGAATGTATGGATCGTTCAGCAGAGCTATAACGTCACTCTCGTTAACAACCCCGACGCTCAAACTCCAAGCAGTGCCCTCAATTCCGAGAGCAATCATTTCTTCTTCTTGAACTCAGTGTAGCCGCACTTCCCGCAGCTAAGCCTGTCCTTGTGCTCTGCCAGAAACACCCCTTCCCCGCATCTGGGACAGAATTTTCTTTTCCTTACAACCTTCTCTCCTTTTATCTCATAAAACCTGTGAATGCTTTCCGAACCCTTCGCCATATCCATCACTCCTCCTTAGCCTCCTCCTCTTCTCCCTCTCCAGCTTCTTGAGCGGTCTCAGCTCCTTCCTCTTCTCCACCCTCGCTTTCTGCAGCCTTCAGATTCCTTTCAATTATATGATCCTCCTCGACAGCCTTCAGATCCTCAACTGTGTCGTAGATCTTCACGTAGCTTCTTGCTTCCGTCTTTCCGAATTCCGTCTTTATGTAGTCCACCACAACCCTTTCCAGCTCGGCATTCATGAGCCCAGCAATCTTTGCTCTCACTTCTCCTCTCGAGGGAGTTTTACCATCAAAGCTCAGCCTGCAGTATACTTCCTTTCTCCTGAGCAGCGGGTTGTATCTCTCACTTTCCACGTAAACTTCCAAACAAATCACCTCCTGTCAAATACTTCAGCTCTTCGCACTCTCCAACTCTTTCCATCCTTCTTAAGAGGTTGAGTATTAGAACCTTCTTCTCGGAATCGATCATCAATGCCACCACTCCTTCGTGTGGTTGGCCGTAGATTATAAGAGATTTTTCAGGAAGAAGCATACCGAGTGGCATCACAGCAAGATCCTCTTCTCCATTCACAAAAACAAGTACCTTCTTTCCCTGCTCAGCCTCATCCACAGCCTTCTTTAGTGCTGAAATTAGCTCGCAGGTTATGTATCCGGCTGGATTGTAAGCCTCAATCCTTTTTTCGAAAAAATCGAATTTGAAATCAACTTCATCCTCTCTGAGGGTTTTACCGTCTATAACTGCAATGTCAGGTTTTAGGCCGACTCTTACCGCAGAAGCGCTGACCAAATCTCCGACGCAGCAAAGAAGGCTGCAACTCTTGACCTCTCCCACATCCAAAAGCAGTTCGTCCCCCTGTCCTCTGTAAAGTTTCCCGTGTGGTTTTGCAAGCTCTGATCTCATCTCTTCAGGCAACCTGAGTCCCTTCAGTTTGACCATAAGCTCTCAGCCCACTCTGAGCGCGTACTTCCCCGGAATTTTGATATCGAGTCTTTTTGCTATCTCACTCTTCTCAGGATCAATTATCACCACATAGCCATACCATTCTTTTGTGAGTTCACCGCTTCCACAATTTTTGCATATTGAGGAATCCACATTTATGAACTTGCAGTTCCTGCAGGCAAGTTCGGCCATTATACTTCACTCTCCTTCTTCAGCTTTTCAATCTCCTCTTCAATCCACTTCAAAGCTCCGAGCCAAGGCTGCCTCATGGTCAGTCCGATCTTACTCTTCTCCGGCTCTCTCTCCTTGAGACTCAGAGATACGATTCTTGCCCTAACCAGATCTCCTTCCTGCAAAACCTTCTTCGTTTCTTTTCCAACGAGCCTCTTGTTTTTCTCATCGAATACCATGTAGTCATCCGTAACCTGACTCATGTGAAGTAAGGCATCGAATGGGCCTATGGAGACAAAGGCTCCAAATTCAACAATTTCAATAACTTCTCCCTCAACAACCTCTTGGTGAATTGGTTTGAAGCAGATTGCGTTGAATACGACATCAAAATAAACCGCACCGTCACCTTCAATGATTCGCCCCTCTCCTATTTCCTCGATGCTCTCAATTCCGATTATCATCCCATATTCTCTGTCCAGTCTACCTTCAAACTGTTCCCAGAGGAGAGAGTTGATTACTGACTCGATATCTTCCCCAAGCTTTGATGGTGGAACCCTTACCGTGTCGCGAAGCTTTATACGAGCATACATAAAATCATCACCGCAGCTTTGCTCGGATGGAAGGCAATATAAATTTAACTTAAGAACAAAAATTTAACTCTGTAGCATCCCGAAATACTTTCACTCAAACCTTGCTAAATTCAAAACTCTCATCAAAATTCAAGCTCATGCAACTACGTCTCCTTGCCACAGTACGATCTTGTACCGGGATGTTGTCCTCCTATCAGCTTTTCCAAGAAGTCTGGGCTTGGCTCTGTATTTTCGTAAGACGATTCTTTCCGGTAATACTTGTCTGCCAAATTCTTCTGCTACTTACTGCAGCAGCTATTGCTGGCTTCATTGTCCGATTATCCACATGCTGTTAGCTTTTACAGATGGATATATTGGGGGTGCGAAATGGTTTTGAGATGAACAATTTGGGGGGTTCGCCAGCGAAAATTATTAAACATCGGTGCATTAAAAGCTGCATGGAAGCCGAAATTACAAAAGCGATAATTGAGAGTGCATCAGAAGAATGGGTTGAGCTGGCTGAATCCGACGTTATCATCGTTGGTGCTGGCCCATCAGGGTTAACTGCTGCGAAGTACATAGCAGAGAAGGGATTCAAAACGCTTGTTTTAGAGAGGAGGTTGAGCTTCGGTGGAGGCATTGGCGGTGGTGGGATGCTTTTTCACAAGATTGTCGCAGAGGAGGAAGCAAAAGATATTCTCGACGACTTTGGTGTGAGATACAAAGAGCGCAGAAATCTTCTTGTTATTGATGCAGCCGAGATGATGGCGAAGCTCGCTGCCAAAGCCATAGACAGTGGGGCGAAGATCATCCATGGTGTATCTGTTGAGGATGTGATTTTCAGGGACGACCCGCTTGCAGTTAGAGGAGTTTGCATTCAGTGGAGTGCAGTCGAGATCTCCGGTCTGCACGTTGATCCGATTTTCCTCAGAAGCAGGGCTGTTGTTGATGCCACTGGCCATGATGCTGAGGTAATATCGGTTGCTGCAAGAAAGATACCTCTCGATATCGCAGTGCCAGGCGAGAGGTCGGCTTATTCTGAAGTGGCCGAGAGGGAAATTGTCGAGAATACTGGTAAGGTTGTGAAGGGCTTATACGCTGCCGGTATGGCTGTGGCTGCTCTGCACAACCTTCCGAGAATGGGCCCGATATTTGGAGGAATGCTTATGAGTGGAAAGAAAGTTGCCGAAATCGTTGCCGAAGACCTTTCATGAAGGTGATCCTCACATCTCACAGGGTTGAGAACCTTCCTTTCATTAAAAGAGAATTTGAAAATGCCAGTGTTATCGTCCTCGAAGAGCCGAGAAATGATTTATTCTATGATGTCCTCGAAGGAAAGCTTGGAATAGATGAGTATGTTAGAAAACTCGATACTCAGTTTCCAGTTTATACAAAAAAGCTGATGGAGATGCTCAGAGATTTGGAAGGCAGAGAGATCTTGCAGGTCGAACCGTATCTCGAAGAGGTTGAAAAGCTCAGAACGTTTAATTCTGGAGATGAAAAGGTAAGAGAGATGGAAAGGAAAGTCAATATGGCGTACATCGATTACGCCGAGTCTTTTCTCAAATCCGACTTTGATGAGCTTGTTGAGAAGGTTATAAGATTTGCAGAAGCTGATGCGGAGAGATTCGTGATGAGGGACAGGATGAGGGCAGATGCAATCGAACCTGCCGAAAATCAGGTCATTGAGGCTGGCTTAATGCACAGAAAACTTGCTGAATTTCTTGAGGCAGAAATTGTGAGCATTCCTGAGATTATTGCCGAAAGGATTGGAGCTAAATATCTCGAAAGTCCGGGTAATGTACTCACTCAGGCTTTCATAAACGGTGAGGAGTATGATTTTAATCTGCTCGCAGCAAGAAATCTCGTTTTTGTAACCCTCGTTGAGAAAAAGGAAATGATTCCCGACTTTGAAGGCGATTTTCCCCACTTCATTCACGAGCAGAAGCTTGTGAGGTTTGTCAATAAGCTGGATTACGAGAAATGTAAGAAAGTATTTACCAGATTCTGGAGTCACAAATAAGCTCAGCAAGATTTATATTTCCTGCCAAAATCAGGCAGAAAGATGAGAATCGTAATGAAATTTGGTGGAGTTAGCGTAAAGGACGGTAAGAACATACTCCATTGCGCTAACCTCGTCAAAAAATTCTCAGAAGGTAATGAAATTGTTGTAGTAGTCTCAGCAATGTCTGGTGTTACTGATGCGCTCATCAAAGCGGCAAACAAGTGCTACGCAGAGCCATCGGCAGGATACATAAAGATGTTCATCGCTGAGATGATGAAAAAGCATTACGAAGCGATAGAGTATGCGGTTAGGAACGAGGAAATTAAAGCAAAGGTTATCTCGACCACCGAAAGGCTTCTTGATGAGCTTGAAAAGGTTTTGCGGGGGATAAGCTATCTCGGAGAGCTGACGAGGAGGAGCGAGGATTACATAGTTTCCTTCGGTGAGAGATTGATCGCTCCAATATTATCAGCCACTCTGCTTTCAATCGGTGTTGATTCTGTTGCATTAACCGGTGGAGATGCGGGCATTCTGACAGACAAGAACTATGGGAGAGCCAAGCCGATTCCGGGGGTTTACAACACGATAAAAAGTAGACTTGAACCATTGCTAACCATAAAGAAGACGGTTCCCGTTGTTACTGGATTTATCGGAGCTGCTGATGATGGCAGCATAACGACGCTTGGTAGAGGAGGAAGTGACTTTACAGCAACAATACTCGCCGCAGCACTTGACGCTGACGAGGTCTGGCTATGGAAAGAGGTTGATGGAATTATGACCTGTGATCCGAAATACGTTCCGAACGCCAAGGTTATACCTGAGATTTCGTATCAAGAGGCAATGGAACTCTCTCATTTCGGAGCAAAAATTCTACATCCAAGAGCCTTAGAACCCGTCATGAGGAAAAATATCCCAGTGAGAATTAAAAACACCTTCAATCCCGACTCTCCGGGGACCGTGATCGGAAGCAGAACTGAGGAGACTACAGACATCGTCAAGGCGCTGAGCCTGATTGCCAACGCAGGAATTGTTAACGTGAGCGGTGCGGGATTCGATTTTGCAGAGATAATGTCTGAAGTTTTCAGAAGGCTCGCCGATGAGAAGGTCAATGTTATTATGGTCGCCCAGAGTTCTTCAGAGCTTAACCTTTCCATCGTGGTTGACAGTAGAGATCTTGAAAAAGCCTACAGAACTCTGAAGAGCCTCGAAAATGGAACAATAATGGTTGACAAGATATCGGATGTGGCTGTTATCAGTGCTGTCGGGTCGGGTATGGCAGGAACACCCGGAGTGGCGGGTAAGATATTCTCAGCACTTGGCAGAAACAAGATAAATGTCATAATGATCAGTCAGAGCTGTTCCGAATACAACGTTTCATTTGTGGTGAACAGCAATGATGGAGTAAATGCTGTGAGAGTTGTTCACGATGAGTTCCATCTCGGGAATTAGCTTGCTAAGGGAGAGGGCGAGAAAAGCTGCTGATCTTGTTGAAAGACACGATTTCATCAGAGTTTACACGCATCACGATGCAGATGGGATTTCTGCTGGGGCAATAATTGCCAAAGCCTTGCTAAGAGCGGGTAAGAGTTTCCAGATTTCATTTCTGAAGGGTCTGAATGAGAGCTTTGATTATGAAAAAGGCGAGTTGCTGCTTTTTGCAGATATGGGGAGCGGCTATGCTGATCTGATGTCGGAAGTTGATACAGATCTTGTAATTCTTGACCATCACATTCCGAATGGTGAAATTCAGCCGAAGAGGAATCTTGCCCACGTCAACCCACATCTTGTAGGCATGGACGGGACATACGAGCTTTCGGCAAGCGGCGTTTCTTACTTCTTCGCCACTGAGCTTGGCAGAAACAGAGATCTGGCTTCAATGGCTGTAGTTGGTATGCTTGGTGACAAACAGAAGATAATTGGCGGTAATGCGGAAATAGTCAGGGAGGGAATTGAGGCAGGCGTGATTGAGGAGAAAAAAGGTGTCGCGTTGCATTCCGGGAAGCTCAGAGACGCTTTGCTGAAAAGTCTTGAACCCTATTTGGACTTTTACGGCAGGGAGGAGGAGCTTAAAGAGTTTCTTCGAAAAGCTAGGCTCGACGGAGATAGAGACGTTGACAATTTAGACGATGATGAAATCAGGAGACTGGCTGATGCAGTAGTTTTGAGACTTCTTCAAATGAAGACTTACACGGGTGTTTTCGAGCAGATAGTAGGTAAGAGATTGATTCTGAAAAATATGCTCGTAAAGAACTCCGTAATGCTCACTGATGTCGTTAACTCCTGCGGAAGGGCAGGAGTAATGAGTATCGCCCTGTCTCTGCTGCTCGGAGACGTTGACTCGCTTAACAAAGCCATCAAAATTAACGATGACTACACCATACAGGTTCTTGAGGAACTAAAAAGGAGGAGGGACGAGGTTAGAGAGGGATTCTGTATCAGGTATCTCGTTATGGAGGACGGCTTGTCTGCGAGTCCGATAGCGACAACCCTTTCCCGTTATATCATGGCCGACAAACCGCTGATAGTTGTCAACATCAAAAATGAGTATGCCAAGGTTTCTGCAAGAACCAACGAGGATTTAGCGAGGAGGGTTGACCTGGCTGAGGTTATGAAGGTTGCAGCGGAGAAAGTTGGGGGGAGAGGAGGAGGACACAGAGTTGCCGCAGGCGCCAACATCTCGGCAGAGAAAGTTGACGAGTTTTTAAAGGAGGTTGACAGACTTTGCTGTGCCATGCTCGCTTAGAAATCGAATCAAAGGATGCGGAGAGAGTCGTCAAGGCGTTAAAGCCCGATGATCCTGAGTGGTGCAGATGCTATACTGATGACGGAAAAATAGTCATAATCGTTGAAGTTGAAAAAGTTGGAACGCTTCTTTCAGCACTTGACGACTATCTGATGAACATAAAGATGTGTGAGAAAATACTGGAAACCCTTTAAAGCTCACCCTTCATTCTCTCCAGTCTCGCTCGTATCTGCGATAACTCGTCCTTCGTCACACTTACCCTCGCTCCTACTTCTCTTAATTCTCTGTTTAACGCTCGTACTTTTTTTAACAGCACCAAATTCAAGATTATGCTAATTAAAAGCAAAATTATCAGCAAATACTCAATAACGGTTTCCATACAATCACCTTCTCCTCCTAAAGATTTTTAACATCTTCGCTAATGCACCCTCTTTCCTCTTTTCTTTGACCTCAGCAGGAACCTTCTTTTTGCCTCCAGCAATGCGTTCAGCAAGCTCCATTATCGCTTTCGCTGCTGGAGAGTTTGGAGATCTCAAAACAACAGGCTTTCCAAATGCAGCAGCTTTTCGAACTTCAGGGTCTTCAGGGATCATTGCAATGACCTTTGCTTCAAGAATTGCTTCAATCTCGTTTTTAGCCATCTCTATTCCCAAAGTCGTAATTCTGTTAACAACCACACCAAGTATTTTCGTCCCAAGCCTTTCCGCAACTATCTTTGTCTTCAAACCATCAGTAATGGAAGCAATTTCAGGGTTGACAACAAGAATTAACTCCTGAGCTGCTGCAATTGCTATAACAGCGCTTCTTTCAAGTCCGGCTGGAGCATCGAGAATTAATATATCCGTACTTTCCATGATCTGGGTTAAAACATCTTCAAGCTTCTCAGGATTTGCTTTTCTCAAACCCTCAAGACTGACACCCGCGGGAACAACCTTAACACCACCGGGGCCGACATAAATCGCTTCATCAATCCTCGCTTCTCCAGCCAGAACGTTCTGTAGTGTTATTGGCAGACCTTCCATTCCCATTATGAGCTCAAGATTTGCCATTGTGATGTCCGCATCAACAATGGTGACGTCATATCCGAGCTGAGAAAGAGCAACACCCAGATTTGCAGATATTGTTGTTTTTCCCGTTCCACCTTTCCCAGATGCTATCGTAACTGTCCTGACCATTGTATCTCCTCCAACTTTAATCTCCTAATACTCATTATGAACTTCCCATATTTAAACATTTTCAAGTTTCGGAGCAAAATCAGATGGCAATAAGAACGGTGAGGAGGTTAGAATCGAAGTCTACCCTGAGGAGGAACAGGATTGTTTGTTACCAAACTCTGAGCTCCGGCAAAGGTTATTTACTTCATTGGCCACGAAGTTCAAGGTCATCCTTGAAGAAGCTGAGGAGGGCTGATACGTCTGGAGAAGAGACTATCAAAGCTGGTTTTAGAGTTGTAAGGCAGAAAGGTCCATCTCAAAAAGGGAGCCCTCAGAATAATACTGAAGCAAGCCGGATTGGGTGTTGAAGAATTCTTAAAACTGCTCTGAAATTCATATAACAGTCAGAACAGAGAGGATAGCAACCCAGCCAGATTGCCTCATCACCGTTCAACCTCTTGCCACAATAATGCACACTCGGCCCTCGCAATCTCGTGGCGCTCAACGTATTCTTTCAGGGTTATGGCTTTCATTGTTTAGCCCCCTCCACTCAACAGAAATCAGCTCTCTCAATCTCTGAAGTCTCTCGCTCCTTGGCAAAGCCTTAAGCTGCTCCTTCAGCTCCTCAAGTGTTATCTCCTGCATCTTCAGCCCTCCACCACAACAGCCTCTTTCTTCCCATTCTCCGGCCTCACGTCGAGCAGGCCCTTCTTGAGGTCTCCTCTGACGAGCTGTCGTATGTACTCGTTCAGGTCGTTCTTGTATCCCTCCATTGCTGCTGCTTCAACCATTGCAGCTTTCCATTCCTCAGGAAAGGTTATCCACACTCTCATTCTATCACCTACCTTTTGGCAAACTATATACCCAAAAGAAAACAACCTTTATAAGGTTTTCGTAATTGCATACTTACTTTGCACTTTAGCACACTACCAACTAAATATACAATTTGGAAAACAAAAACTGTGCTCGACGTTGATAAACTGATAATTCGCAGAATTGCTAAAAAGCCAAATCTCCTTATTCTGTTCTCTTTGAAGTCCGGTCCCAAGAGATGGAGCGACTTTGAAAAGCTCATGAATAAGAAGTACGTGCACCAAGGTCTGAGGGAACTTGCTGAACTCGGACTTGTTAAGCCAATTGTTATCGAAGATTCGCCTATCGGCTCTAAAGCGTACGTTCTAACGGACTTCGGCAGATTCGTTTTGCAAAAGCTTGAGGAGATCGAAGAATACTCACGGAAGTAACATTTATCAACTTCCGTTAGCAAATTATCAACTATGCAGGAAACTGTTTCTCTCACTGACCTCCTCAATGAGCTGAGAGAGATTAAGAAGAGGCTTGAACGCATCGAGGAGTCCATAGAAGAACTAATAGATTCAACGTTGACACCAGAAGAAGAGGAGCTGCTCAGAGAAGTCAAAGAGAAGATTAGGAAAGGGGACCTCTCCGATTTTGTGCCGCTTGAAAAGCTTGATGAAGCCCTGAGAGAATGAGCTACAATGTTTTTCTCCACCCGCAAGTAATTATGGTTAAGTGCATAACGTATTAAACTTATCTTCCAAAAACTTCTCAATCCAGCTCTTTGCAAAGGATATTGACCCCGTTAACTTTTTGAAAGCCTTAGCAACTATCTTCTTTAGCTCTTCCACATTCAACGGGGAATTTTCAGAAACAAACCTTTTAACACCTTCCAGATGTTTTCAATTGGATTTAAGTCTGGGGAGTAAGGAGGAAGGTAAACTAGCGAGATATTAAGCTTCTCAGCCTCCTCTCTCACTTTCTTTGAATGATGCGTCCTAAAATTGTCTAAAATTACCACAATTCTTCTCTCAGGATTTGCCTCTCTTATCCTTCTTAGAAACGTTATAAAGTCTTCAGCTCTGTTACTTTCAGGAAACTCTACTACACTTTCTCCGTTCAAGCTATAGAATCCTGTAACCTTAGCTTTGACGTAGGTAGCTACTCTCTTAACAGGCTTACTAAAACTCCAGAGTCTTGCTGTGTTTGCATTCGCTTCAACTGCCATCTCATCGATAAATCCTACAATATCATCGCCGATTTTAGCTTTATTCAAGTTTTTTTAAAGTATCCTCCGCATTCTCAGGCCTTCTATAATCCTTCTGATAGGGCTTGGCATATTTCATGCCAAAAGATCTTAGAATT
>JAPDIY010000038.1 GCA_029259335.1 Archaeoglobi archaeon | reverse complement strand
GCTCGAAGGGGAATTTTTCTTCCTTGTCGCACTCCTCAGCATAGTTGGGGAACTCTTTTTCTGCAAACTCTCTCGCTGCTTCTTTAATTGCTTTCTGGTCATCTGTAAGGATAAAATCTGCGAGCATGTATTCTGTTGTACGTGGGAGGTATAAACCTTTCGACGAATACATGTAATATTCTCCAAGAAGATTTCATTTAAAACGCAAAGGCTATTAGCTGGCTGCATCTGCCGAAACGCTCAAAAGTTAAATCTCCTTAATTTCCTCGTAAAGTTCCTGCAAGGCTCTGAAATAGTCCAGTTCGCCTCTCTCCACGGCATCCATTCTGCTCTCAAGGTCTCTCGTCCTCTCTTCAGAAACGAACTTCCCGTAATTTCTGGACAGATAGTGAAAAACGTTAATACCGAGTCTTGTGGGAATAACTCTACCATACTTCTCGTTGACATAATTTCGGGCAAACAAGCGATCAACAATCGTGGCGTAGGTAGATGGTCTGCCTATTCCCCTCTCCTTCATCATCTGAATTATCTCGGACTGCGTTAAAGGCAGAACTCTGGGGACTTTCCTGACCTCTGCCTTCACCGAGAATTTGCCTGTTGGGATTTCCTTTCTCACCCACACGGACTTGTAGAGCTCATACGCCCTTCCCTTTGCATCCACAACCCTTTCCTCCTCCACACTTCTGCCATCGTACTCTATAACGTATTTCCTGACCCTAACGGTGAAGGGTTTGCATTGCGAGGCCATAAACCTGCGGAAGATTAAATCGTAGAGGGCAAAGTGCTGCCAGCTCAACCCCTCAGCAATTATCACTCCCTCCTGAACCAGTCTCTGTAAATTGTCCCTGTCAACCGCTCTGGTAGGTCTTATGCACTCATGCGCCCCACCCTCACCCCACTCCCTGCCAACGAAATCCTCTCCCAGATACTCTCTCGCGACTCTCAAGCCAGCATCGCTAACCCTCGTCGAATCCGTTCTGTGGTAGGTAATCAAACCGTTCTCAAAAAGTTCCTGTGCGACTTGCATCGTCTGCTTTGCAGAAAGCTTGAGAATTAAGTTTGCATCCCTCAGCATCGTGTCAGTGGTGTATGGTGGTAAAGGTGTTCTCAACTCCTCCTTTTCATCTGTAAGCCTGACGTTAAGCACAAACTCCTCCCTACCATACTCAAGAACGATATCTAAGTCGCGGATTATGGCTATCGTCTTCTTCTTTCTCGACTCGCTGTACTTCTCTATTATCCATCCAAGAACAGGTGTTTGAGCCCTTCCTGCAGAAAGATTGCGGTTATTGAACCTTTCCCAGAGCTTCTGACTGAGAGTAAACCCTATCCACCTGTCCTCAATTCTCCTGACGATCTGAGCCTTGACAAGATTTTCCTCCACATCCCTGAGCGATTCGAGAGCCTGCAGAACCGCTTTTCTCGTAACCTCATGAAACTCTGCCCTCTTTATCTCCCCACATCCTGAGAGAAGATTCTTCAGATCCCAAGCTATCTTCTCCCCTTCCGTATCGGGATCAGTACCTATAATCACAAATTCAGCATCGTGGGCCAGCTTTCTCAACGCACCTATCCTGTTCTTAGAATCGTCTATGTTTTCACTTCCACACTTCGGACAGCTTTCCCTTTCCTCGGTGAACTGATAGCCGCAATCCCTGCACCTCTTAATTGAAGCGTAAACTGGAACAAATTTTCCGTTGACGATCACCCCATGAAAGCCCCTGTCCGTTATGAGATCAGTAACATGCCCTATGCTTGCAGTTACCATCAAAACATACTTTTGCATTGGGACTTCATACACAACGGCTCCTTCAAGAACCTTCACACTCGGCTTGCCGAAGAAGCGGGAAATCTGCCTCGCTTTTGTGGGGCTTTCAACAATGAAAAGTGCAGGCCTGATTAGATCAAACTCCTTCCTTCTCCTGAACTTCTCTCTGCTTTCATCAAGCTCCTTAACAAGCGATTCAAAGTCAACCTCATCCAAGGTTTTGAATTCAATATCGTAGTACTTCGCCCTCTCGATAAACGCAGAAAGCAAATCAGGATCGTCTTCAAGCAAGAAAGATGCTCCTTTGGTCAGTCCACCTGCAAAAAGTCTTGAAGTCCTTCCAGAACCCTGAATATACGTCCTTATGTCAGGAAATATTATTTCGCCTTCTCTGACGACAGCATCCTTTACCTGAGGCTTCTGCTCCTTCATAACCTGCTTGAGCATTTTTTTCAGTGCATCATAAAGCTCAGGTTGTTTTTCCAGCTTGGGAAGAATTCTTTCGATCTCAGGAATGTTGCGGTACATTATGGCCAGAACTCTGAGCATCGTCGGCTTGAGAGAGTCAATATCCTCAACTTTCACTCTGAAGGAAGGACAGCCAACAAACACTGCAAATCTTATCCTTTCAGGTAAATCCAGACCTCTAACCAGAGTTCCGTAGTAATGTGCGGTCCCAATCAGGTAATCAAGCTGTCCTTCGGCAAATTTCTCGAAATCCTTACTCTTTCCAGCCGTAACAAGCCCGACTCTGAATTCATCCTTCAGCCCACCATATATTTTCTCAGCTTCTTCGGAAGTTCTTGCGTAAATTATCCCACCAATACCTGTTTTTCGCAGTATTTCTGCAACTCTCTCGACACTTTCATCATTTACCGCCACGTCCTCAATGTTCCTCACGGTTATTCTCGATGAGCCTATGTCAAAGTTCAGGAGAGTTCTGAAGAGTTCTGCCTTTTTCCCCTTCTTCGCAGTTGCCGTGGAAACCATCAGACAGCCTCTCGCCTCACCTTTCCAGCTTTTGTTCTTACTATCCCAGTAAAATCCGAGAAGGTAGAGGATTCGATCAACGTTTTTCGAGGCTTTGAGAATTGCATCAACATCATCAACAAAAATGAAATCGAAGATGCCAAGCTCGTTATAGTGCTTTGAAAGGAACTGAGTTGTGGTAACGAGGATCTGAAACTCCTTCAGATTCTGTAAAAAACTCTCTTTCTCTTTTTTACTCATTTTTCCGTGATAGTAACCAATCTTCACATCTGAATCCGATTCAACATCGTTCAGAGACAGTTCAACCCCCGCTTTCTCAGCATACTCCTTCAGAGTTTCGGCCGCCTGTGTTACCAGAAGAGATGTGGGGAAGATAAGATAACACCTCTTTCCTTTTAAAGCGAGAAAAAGAGAAACTGCAACACCAAAAGATGTCTTTCCCACCCCAGTTGGGGCAGTCGCTGCAAAGCTCTCACTCCTCAAAATTCTCTTGGCCCACATTTTCTGGATCGCTCTTGGCTTCCCAACACATTTTGTAAAGAAGGAGACAAATTCGTCAACCTCTTTGTCCTCTTTCCTTACACAAAGCCTTCCATTCTTAGATTTGCAGACTGCAAGCTTTATCTCCTCAATATCAAGATCATGACCACAAATAGGGCAGAGATTGGCGTAAATGGCATCTGGCATGTAAGGAGTAACCTTAAACATAAATATTTCTTACCCAACTTCCCGTGTGCATGTGTATGATGCTTTGATTGTAGGTGCGGGGCCAGCGGGGAGTCTTGCTGCATACCTGCTCGGCAAAAACCGAGACGTTGCAATCTCGGAGGAGCACCAAACTGCAGGTTTTCCAGTCCAGTGTGCCGGATTGATAAGCGACATGTGCTTTAACAGATACAGACGATACTGCAAAATTGAAAAGGCTTTGGAGAACAGGATAGAGGGCGCCTTCTTTTTCTCCCCTTCCGGGAATTACATCGAAGCTAAAGGAGAAGCTTACGTCATAGAGAGGAAAATTCTCGACAAACTTCTTTTCGAAAAGGCATCCGAAGTTGCAGATGTGTTTGTTAAAACCAAAGTTAAATTTGAAGAGAGTAAAGCGGTCTTAGGGTGCAGAGAGATTAGATCCAAAAGTGTAATCGGAGCAGATGGCGTAAATTCCACAGTTGCAAGATGCTTCGGCTTCGAGAGACCAAAGCTGTTCACTGCAGTTCAGGCCGAGGTGAGATTTGATGCCATCGATGAAAACTTCGTCGAGCTTTACTTTGGCAAAAAGTGGAGTGGTTCTTTCTTTGCCTACGCCATTCCGATCGGTGACACTGCAAGAGTGGGAGTGATATCCAGAGAAGGAGCGATGGAATACCTTAAAAACCTGATTGAAAGGCATCCGTCGGTATCAAAGAGGATCAGGGGGGGCGTAATTGAACTTAATGTCGGAGCGATACCCGACAGATTGGTTGATTTTGCAAAAGATAACGTTGCACTTATCGGCGATTCCGCAGGGATGGTGAAGCCCTATACAGGAGGAGGGCTGTATTATCTTCTTCTCGCCGCAGAAAAGCTTGCAGAGAATTTTCCAGATTTTAAGGGGTACAAAAGGGCCTATTTAAAGGAGCTTGGCAGGGAGTACGAATTCGGGTACAAAATACGGAGGCTGTACTCCCTGGACGATCGGAAAATGGAGAAACTCTTCGAGATCATGAAAGGTTTCGACTTTCCGGGGGTGCACATGGACAGGCCCTCAACCTTGCAACTGCCAAAATCGGCCTTTAAAATCGCCTTCAGGCTTATCAAAAATCCTGAACTTGCGTTTTCCATCCTCAAACTCTTAATATGATAACTTCCCCCTCATCCAGATCTTTTTCAGGTATAATCTTTCCCTCCTCAACTTTAGCTCTCACAAAATCCCCCGACACCAGCTTTTCCATCAGACTCTCGTAGAATTCATAGTACTCCACAATCTCCTTTCCTCTCTCTGTTAAAGCACTCTTCCCACCCTTTCTACCCCCTTTTGAGCTGCTGACAACCTTTCCAACAACTTTTTCCATCCTCTTTATGTAGCCCCACACATAACGGTAGGACATTCCGAGCTTTTTGCTCGCAGCCGATATTGAACCTTCCTCCTCTATCGCTCTCAAAATCCTCGCTCCTCCCTTCCCAATAACATGCTCACCGTCCTTTTCAATCCAGATTCTGAATTTAATTTCCATGATATTCCTATATTCACTGCAGATATAACTGTATTTTGTCAAAGTCAAGTCGTGAAACCTGAAATCTAAAATTTACGGAAGCAGTTAAAATTAAAAACTGCTCTGCTATCTTAAAGGCATGCGGGTTTACACTGCCGATATCACACCAGAGATGGAGGGACAGAAGGTCACACTTTATGGATGGGTGCACGAAGTTCGTGATCTTGGCGGATTGGTCTTTCTGCTGCTCAGAGACAGAGAGGGGATTGCCCAGATTACTCTGCCAAAAAAGTTCGTCAGCAAGGAAATCTTCAAGCTCGCCAAAAAGATTAAAAGGGAGAGTGTGATTAAGGTTGTTGGCGAGGTCAAGGTTGAGGAGAAGGCTCCCGGCGGGTTTGAGATAATTCCCGAAAGCATTGAGGTTTTGAACGAATCCGACGCTCCTTTACCGCTTGAGGTTACCGAAAAAGTACCAGCAGAGCTTGACACACGCCTCGATCACCGCTTCATGGATCTGAGGAGGCCGAGGGTGCAGGCCATTTTCAGGATAAGGCATCAGATAATGCAGAGTGTCAGAGAATTTTTATGCGAGGAAGGTTTCATCGAGGTTCACACTCCGAAAATCGTTTCAACAGCAACTGAGGGAGGGACGGAGCTGTTTCCCATCAGCTATTTCGAGAAGGAGGCTTTTCTCAATCAGAGCCCGCAGCTTTACAAACAGGTTCTGATGGGTGCGGGATTTGAGAAGGTGTTCGAAATCGGCCCCATATTCAGAGCTGAGGAGCACAACACGACGAGGCATTTGAACGAAGCCATCTCCATTGACATAGAGATGAGTTTTACCGATCATAACGGGGTTATGGACGTTCTTGAGAGGCTTGTGCATAGAGTTTATGAGGATGTGGCTGAGAACTGCGAGAGATATCTTGGATGGCTTGAACTATCCTTGGAAGTTCCCGAACTTCCCTTCGAGAGGATAACCTACGATGAGGCGATTGAGATTGCGGCAAAGAAGGGTGAGGAGATTCCGTGGGGAGAAGACCTGAACACAACTGCACTGAAGCACGTTGGAGATGAAATCGGCGGGCTTTACTTCATAACGGACTGGCCGACAGAGTCAAAACCTTTCTACGCAATGCCCTACGAGGACAAGCCGGAGATAAGCAAGAGTTTTGATCTGATGCACGAGTGGCTTGAGCTGGCGAGTGGAGCGCAGAGAATTCACCTCTACGACATGCTGGTTGAGAGTATAAGGGCAAAAGGCATGGAGCCCGAGAGCTTTAGATTCTACCTCGAAGCCTTCCGCTATGGCATGCCGCCCCATGCAGGCTGGGGACTTGGAGCGGAGAGACTGCTGATGTCCATGCTCGGATTGAAGAATGTGAGAGAAGCTGTGCTGTTTCCGAGAGACAGGCACAGGCTTGTTCCCTGATTATCTACCTTTTTCGCTTCTGAACCTGCCAGTACCAAGAGTGTAAAAACTGTCTGCTCCACAATTAACAGGGAGGCTCCCTTATAAAGCCAAGCTCATAAAGCTTCTTTATTTTCCTTTGTGTTGCCGAAATCATAAGCTCTGCAACCTCATATATCTCCTCCTCCCTCATGTTAACTTTTGCCAATCCAAGTTCAACAGCCTTAACTCCAACTGCCGTTGCGACTTCTGGAAAAACCTCCTTTTCGGTCATCTTCGGGATTATGTAATCCTCACCAAGTCCGTTCTTCTCAGCAAAGTCGGCAAGAGCGTGAGCTGCTGCGAGACACATATCATCAGTTATTCTGCTCGCCCTAACCGTCAACGCACCTCTGAAGACTCCCGGAAAAACAAGAGAGTTGTTGATCTGATTTGGAAAGTCGCACCTCCCGGTTCCTACAATTCTCGCTCCGGCATCCTTGGCCTCCCACGGCCATATTTCGGGAGTGGGGTTGGCCAATGCAAAAACGATAGCATCCTCGTTCATCTGGGCAATCCATTCCTTCTTAATAACGTCTGGTCCGGGCTTGCTTGCTGCAATGAGAACATCTGTGCCCTTGATTGCCTCCTCCATCCCTCCCTTTCTTCTCTCACCGTTAGTTTCAAGGCATATTCTCCACTTGTGCGGATTGATGTCTTTTTTCTTTTCAAGGTCTACCCTCTCCGGATGCAACAATCCTTTGCTATCCACAACAAACATTTTCTCTGGATTTGCCCCCGCAGCTTTCAGCAATCTTATAGTCGCAACGTTTGCTGCACCAACACCTACAATCGCAATTTTCACGTCTTCGATGTTTTTACCGACGATTTTCAGTGCGTTGATGAGGGCTGCAAGGGTTGCAGTTGCAGTCCCCTGCTGATCGTCATGCCAGACAGGAATGTCGAGTTCATTCTGAAGCCTCTCGAGGATGTAAAAGCATTTTGGTGTGGAAATGTCTTCGAGGTTTATTCCACCAAAACTTGGCGAGACGGCCTTTACAATTTCAATGATCTTTTCTGGGTGCTGTTCGGAGATCACAAGTGGAAATGCGTCAACTGCGCCAAGATACTTAAACAACAGGGCTTTTCCCTCCATAACTGGCAGCGCAGCCATTGCCCCTATGTTGCCCAGACCCAGAGTTCTCGAACCATCGGTTACTATCGCAATAGTGTTCCATTTGTTGGTGTAATCATAAACCCTATCCGGTGAGTTAGCAATTTCATTACAAACCTCAGCCACTCCGGGAGTATACCAGACACTGAAATCTTCCAGACCCCTTATCGGACACTTTGGGAGTATCTCGACCTTCCCCTTATAATAAGCGTGCCATTTTGGAGGTATCTTTTCCTTTCCCTTCTCTTCAAAAATTTCCTCATTCATACGTATTATGTTTGTTTTAGTTATTTAAATCTTCTTACTAAATACGTATCTAAATTGAATATTTGTATTCTATTTTAGCATGACTTAAAAATAACTCAACTTATCGTTTTTGATTGTATCGGAAATTTTATTTCATCTGCGGCAAATTATATACTATGAGAGCAAGCTGGAAAGGCAGCATCACCTTTGGTTTGGTTACAATTCCGGTCAAGGTGTACACTGCCATTTTACCCAAGGAACTGAAATTTAGCCTCCTGCACTCTGCTGATGGTGGTAGAATTAGATACAAAAAGGTCTGCGAAAAATGCGGCAAAGAAGTTTCAAATGATGAAATTGTGAGGGGATACGAAATTTCAAAAAATGAGTATGTTATCCTAACTGACGAGGATTTCGAAAAAGTTCCTCTCAAAACTGTAAAGAGCATCGAGATTAAACAGTTCTTCGATCCCAGCGAGCTGGGAGTAATCTACTACAGCAATTTCTACTACGTCTCACCCGACAAGGGTGGAGAGAAGGCGTATTATCTTCTCAAGAGGGCAATGAGAGAGACGGATAGTATGGCGATCGGTAAGATGGGAATGAGAGGAAAGGAGCACCTTGTCGCTCTGAAAGCCTTTGATGGTGGTCTTCTTCTGGCCCAGCTCCACTACATCGACGAGATCAGAAATCCGGCAGAGGTACCGGGTTGGGGTGTCGAGGTAGAGGTAAGTGATGAGGAACTTGATCTGGCTAAGAAGCTCATAATGGCGATGAAGAGGTCGCTTAAGCTTGAGGAGTACAGAGACGAGTACAAAGAGGCTCTGATGAAACTAATTGAGGCGAAACTCGCTGGAAGAGAGATAACCGTAACTGGAGGTGTTGAAGAGGTAAAATCTCTGATGGATGCCCTCAAAGCAAGCTTAGAGGCTGTAAAAGGTACATGAGCTGGTTTGAGAGAAAAATCAGACCGATGCTTGCTGTGAGAAGTGAACCTTTCAGCAGTGGAGAGTATATTTACGAGATAAAGTGGGATGGAACTCGCTGCATAGCATTTGTCGATGTTGAGAATAGCAAAGTAAGACTGCAGAATCGAAGACTACTTGATATAACCTACCGATACCCTGAACTCGACTTTTTTAAAGTGCTAAATCAGAATACAGTGCTGGATGGAGAGATTGTTGTCATAAAAGACGGAAAGCCGTCCTTTCCGCTGCTGCAAAAAAGAGAGCATGTTGAGGGCAAATTCAAAATTGAAATTCTGAGTAAGACGATTCCTGCTGTATATATCGCCTTTGATGTGCTTTACAATCAAAAAGACGGTTGGATTACCGATTTTGAGCTGATCGAGAGAAAGAAGGTGCTTGATGAAATCTTGGAGGATTCCGAGAGAATAGTGAAGACAGATTATATCGAGGGAAGAGGAAAGGAGCTTTACCAAAAAGCTGTTGAAATCGGTCTTGAGGGTGTTGTTGCTAAAAAGAAAGATAGCAGATATCTTATCGGTAAAAGAAGCAAATTTTGGAGGAAGATAAAGAAAAGAAACACTGCCGACTGCATTATTTCCGGATGGTTAGAGGGAGAGGGAGAAAGGGAGGAGACATTCGGCTCCCTCATTCTTGCAGTGTATTCGAATGGAGAACTTAGACACGTTGGGCAGGTTGGAACGGGATTCGATAGAGAGTTTATGAAGTGGTTCTCTGAAGAATTGCGGAAGATTGAAATGGATGAGCCACACTTCGAGCTGGATAAGGAAGGTGTGCACTGGGTAAAGCCGATTTACGTTTGTGAGGTAGAGTTTCTCGAGCTGACCCGCGATCTAAAGCTCAGAGCGCCGGTTTTCCTCAGATTGAGATACGACAAGAGCCCTAAGGAATGCATAATTGAGGATTTGGTCACCCAATCCTGACGATTTTCATATGCAGCTCATAGAGCTTATCAGCGATTTCAACCAGAAGGTCTCTGTCTTTGAGATTTTTCAACCACCTTTCGGGAATCTCGAATCCTGCTGATCCCTTCAGTGCACCGCATATCGCAGCAATTGAGTCTGCATCTCCTCCAGAGTTTGCAGCCTTTATCAACGATTCCTCAAAATCCTTTCCAGCAAAGTAGCAGTAGAATGCCATCGGAACGACATCAAGTGCCGAAATCGTGTTTCCAAGCTTTTCCACTGCAAAATCAAGATCTCTGTCCGAGATCTCGTGGGCATACTTTATTTTATCCGCCATGAGGTTGTCAGCAGCTTCGACTCTTTTCAGCACCTCAGTAAGCATCTCCTCGTCACTGAAATCGAGAATGTTGCACGCAACTGCAACTGCGATGCTAATAGCTCCAGCTACTGCCCCACTGCCCGTGTGCGTTACCCTCGCCGAAAGCTCGGCGTATCTCTCAACCAAATTCAGGCTGAAGTGGTAAACCAATCCTATCGGTGCAACTCTCATTGCTGCTCCACACGTATCACTTTGAACTCCTGCTCTGTTCCAAGGGACACCGCTTAAGAGATTTGATATCGCTCTTGTCGAACTTGGCCCTATTCTGCGGCTTTTGGTATTCAAAAACCATCTTTTAAGCTTTTCAGCGAAATTTTCAGGGCTGAAGTAGATTGTTTCTACAATAGATTCTGCAAGCAACAGCATCTGCTCCGTATCGTCTGTCCATTCCCCGGCTTTAAGGTCTCCATAGGGAGAGGGATAGAAATCCCGAATCTCGCCGTAGATACGCTTTATATCCTCTCTTGAAAGTCCCTCAGCCGGCATTCCAAGTGCATCCCCAACTGCAATCCCAAGAATGCAGTTTCTGAATTTTCTGTCCATCGCTCAGATTTGGTGTGAAATAAATTAAACCTTTACTTCAATATGTCAGTCACAATTGAGGGGCAGACCCTCTTCACACCCTCCATCTTCGCAATTCTCTCATGGATTTCCGAAAGATCATTGACCGATTTGGCGATAATCTCAGCCATGATCGTATGGTCTCCAGTTGTGAGCCAGAGTGATTTGACCTCTTCAAGGTTTTTCATCTCCTCCACAACCAACCACAGCTTATCCGGCTCAACATCAACTCCTGTTAGCGAAGCGCTTATTCCAATCTTTTTGTAGTTGATTACCGCCCTGTAACCGAGAATCTCTCCCCTCCTTTCAAGATTCGATATCCTTTTTCTCACCGCCGCCTCTGTAACGTTCAGCATTTTTGCTATCTTCGTTTTCGGCATTCTTGCATTCTCTACCAGTATTTCAATTATCTTCAAATCCTTCTCGTCCACAGCAATTGTCTAAACCCACAATATATAGTAGTATTGTTAAACAAAATCGGAAATTGTCACCTGCTTCTCCCCTTCATTTTCGAACAGAGATTTTATTTCCTGCTCCAGAAGGAACAATCTCTGTTTTGTGTACTCTGAAACATCAAAATTCTCGCAGAGGTACTTGGAAAGATTCAGATACTTCATTATTGAGTTGCTGTGAACTGTAAGGGTTAGCTTCCCACCGCACTTTGTGCATTTGCCTACGAGTGGAATTCTGCGATACTTGGTGTTGCATTTCACGCACCTGAACTCCTGACGGGAGAATGCTCTCAAATTGCCGATTATATCCGGGAGGAAGTGAACGTTTATCACCCTCTCAGCAACATCGTGCTCGTCAACTGCCTGAATTTTCCTCGCCAACTCCATCTGGTGGTAAACCTTGTCCTGCATGGTCTTGAGATACTTGTATGCGCTCTCCTTTGTTCCCCCTGCTATGTCATCCGTGTCGTTGGTGAAGTTAAGACCGCAGAACCTCGTTTCATCCTTCAGCCTGTCACCGACCTTCTCAATGTACTCCTCAACCTCTTTTGGATCTGCATACCTCAGCGTGGCTTCATAGAACTCAACGGGATACCTCTCAACGATGTCCATGTTGTGGACCTCCTTATCAACCTCTCTCGGATCAACGATGGCCGTTAAAACGAGCGGGGCATCCATCTGACCCCCTCTTTTATCAGGAAGGAACTTTCTGGAGAAGTTTAGCAAACCATCAAGGAGGAGCATGAAACAATCTTCGTCTCCATCACAGTTCCTCCTTTTTGCTGCGTGGAAGTATGGATGAGCATACCCTGCAAGAACGTCGGAGAAGCCTATTATCCTTCCAAGAACTCCAGCAGATGTGTGAGGGGCCAATCCGATGACGAGGTGGCCTATCAGATCCTCAATGCTCTCCGCCTTGTAGAAAGGCTCCATTCCGTAAAATTTTACGAGGAGTTCGTCAATAAACTTTGCAACCCTAAGAAGGTACTCTGCTCCATTCTTCGGCAGTATAACATCTTGAGGTTTCAGCTCAACAATCTGATCATCACTCTTAAGCTCCATCCCCTGATAGTCCCTCTCGTATCCAAGTTCCCTTAATTTTTCAACACTAACTCCTATCTCTCTCGGCCTGAAGTGTGTTACGGGCAAATCTGTTGCATCAAACCTTGCAGTCCCATCTTTAAAAACATAAACATCATGTTTAGCCCTCAATATACCCTTTTCGAGTCTTTCAGGCATCTTGAGCTTTGAAGACATTCCTATAACTCCCTTGATTGTATCAAAGGAATCATACTCGTTGAGATTTCTTATTGCAGCCTCATAGATCTCTCTGATGTTTATCTTTCTCTTGAAATAACCCCTCGTTTCTCTTCCACATTTAACACATCTCTCACTTCCGTTCTTTATTCTGCATGAGGGACAGTAGTATATCTGCTCCGTTAAACCTCCACAATCACATTTAAGCCAGAATGTCTCCTTTCCACACTCTCTGCATCTTCTCAAAGCTACTTCGACTTCCACCTCCCCCTTCGCAGAATTGTAATCCTTGGTGAAGTTAATTGCATTCTTTACGTCTCTCGTCTTACCTCCAGCCATCCCCACGGGGAACAGAACATGTGGTGGGGGACTCATCTTTCTCTCCTTTGCCTTTTCCGGCCTCCCCATCCTTGCCCCTATCCTCGACAGAGCCTTTGCTCTAACTTTAATCCCAGAAACAGCATTTACGATTTCGAGAACATCGCTGCCAGAAACGTCCGTTATTTTCTCCAGCCGCTCATCCAAACCAAGACATCTTGTGAGAACTTTCCAAGTTTCGACTACTATGAAGTCATCTCTAACCTTGTGCTCTATCAGTGTTTTCTCAAGGATGTCTTTGATCTTGGAGTCGTATGGAAGAATCAGAGAGCTTTTTCCATGTTTCCCTTCAATCTTACCGTTGTCCGAAACAAAATTCCTGAGATAGCAGTATTCCTCAACAGTTATATCATGCCACAGGTAGGTGTAGTCAGGATGCAGTGGGACACGATACTCATCGCAAAGCCTTAGAGCCTCTTCCTCGCTTATCTTTCTATAGTCTCCCCTTATAACTTTCCCTGTCTTCTCAACCTCCTGAATCCACCATTCGTATGTGTAGGATGCCGGAATGAGAGGATGGTTGTTCTCCAGAAAGTCCCCAAAGTTTATCAGAATTTCTCCAAGGTCGAGTATCTTTTCAACTTCATTTTTCAGAGCTTTTGCCTCACTCACACTCCTTATTTTAACAACATCCCCGTTCCTCAACCTTACAGTTGGTCCCTCAATGCTCGAAACTGGCACCACTCCTCCAGCTTTCCCCGGTCTTTCAACCTTCAACTGGGTACCAACTGCTATGAAATCGAGCAGAGCCATTGTTGCAGGACTTATACCAACAGTCGCAAACCCGGAATTTCTCGCCCTGCCATATCTGAGCCTGAACCCACCCTTTCGCGATGGATGGCTGAAAACAGGCCTTCCTGCAACGATGTCGGACAAATACTTGTCCTTGGGCTTAATCTCGACTTTATCTTCTTTTTCATCTCCACTGCTGCCTTTTATTAGCTTATCGAGCCACTCCCATCCTTCAATGCCAATCTCGTCAACCATCTTTTTCAGCTTGGGTGCTTTCAGAGCTATTCCCTCGGCTATAACAAGAGCCATACCTCCTCTGACTCTGTTCGTCTCAACCCTCGGCAAATTTCTGTATCCCGCAACCTCCGCATCTTCTGTCGGCTCCCCATCTATGCAAACAGGACAGTTGGAGACTATCAGCTTGATTTCTTCATCGCTCGGCAGATACTGCAGGTTTGCCACCTTCTTGTAAAGGGGTATCTCCTCACAGTATCTCAGTATTTCCTGCTCCGTAGGAACATATCTTCCAATTCCCGCCCTCCTCCTCACGTAATCGGCAACAAGAACGGAGATTACCTGCGCAGTTCCCCCAGCACTCCTTATGGGTCCTGCATAGTAAACCCTCAGAAAATCGTCCCTGTCAATTTTTACCCTTGCAATCCCCTCAATCGGTGCAGCAACAACTCCTTCGGTCATTATCGCAACAGCAGTCCTTACAGCCTTGTCTATTGCTTCCTCTATATCCATCTCACCGAATTTGCCCTCCAGAATCTCCTCGGCTACCTTAAAACAGATTATTTCTCTGCTAATTCCTCCCTCTTCAAGCTCAATAATCCTTTCAGCCAGCCCACTAACACCCATCAGCTTTTCAACTCTCTCGGCCATGTTCTTCGCTACCGGAATCTCCACATGAGGCTCTGGATCGAGCCCCTTCTGCCTCGCCAGTTCCGCAATTCTGTAAACATGCTCAAGCTCGGTTAAGAGTAAATCATGATATTTTCTGATTTCTTTAATCCTCCAGAAATCCTCATTTGGCTCCGAATCGAAGAGTGGAAAGAAGGCATCAAGAGTGAGATTCATCTCTACCGTATAAACTTCCGTGAAAATAAAGCTTCTGGATGCTTGAAGTGATATAATCTATCTTTTTCTATTCTTTGTCCCTTACAACTCTAGCTCTATACTTGATAAGATTCTAATGATTTTTAAAATTTAATTGTTAATTTCCACAATAATTATGAACTCATTCAGATTACAACAAATTTTAAATACTGTATGGTGAAGGAGGGTTAATGGGTTTGATACCAAGACACGAAAACCTGTTTGGATTTTTCTTCGGTTTTAGATATAGCTTTAGCTTTTAAAGGAGGTGACCTGCATTGGCTTCGGGCGTTTGTATATATCTATGGTCTAAAAATATAAGAGGTGTTTTATATGTTAGGTAAAAGAAGAAAAATGCGGAGAATAATGAAAAACGGAAGGTCAGTAATACTCCCAATGGATCACGGAATTACCCAGCCAGAGAAAGGAATCGAAAAAGTGGACAGGGTTGTTGAAGATGTGCAGGAATACGTTGATGCCATAATCGTCCACAAAGGAATCGCAAAGAGATCAGCAGTGATCGCAGACATGGAAGCTGGGCTTATAGTGCATCTTAGCGGTTCCACGATCTGGGCTGAGGATCCGAATGACAAGCGAATCGTTACCAGTGTTGAGAAGGCGATCTCGCTGGGAGCGGATGGAGTTAGTGTTCATGTGAATGTGGGAAGTAAGACTGAGGTTAATCAGATCGAGAGGCTCGGAGAGATCTCTGAAATCTGCGACTGGTACGGAATTCCGCTGCTTGCGATGATGTATCCGAGGGGCAGTATTGAGGTTAACACCGAGACGGTTAAGCATGCGGCGAGAATCGGATATGAACTTGGTGCGGACATTTTGAAAGTTCCTTACACGCTCAGGTTTGAGGAAGTGACAGCAGTATGTGATGTGCCGGTTGTTATAGCGGGAGGTAGCAAGGGGAGCGAGTACGAGCTATACAGAAGAGTTGAGGATGCTATGAGCAGAGGTGCTGCTGGAGTGGCGGTGGGGAGAAACATATTTAACAGCAGCCGACCATCTAAGGTTGCCAAAGCATTGCACATGATAGTCCATAACAACCTGCGGGCAGAGGATGTGATGGAGTATGAAGGAAATATGGTTGTTGGCTGAGACGGAAAGCTGGGAAGATGCTAAAGAGATGCTGAAGGATGCAATCGAGATTGGATTTGATGGTGCGATAGTCAGGGAGAAGTTTCTGGATAAAGCGGAGAAGCTTGGGAGGATAAAGCTCGCCCCTCTTGAAAGGTCGCTGATAAAAGTAAGCTCCGCCGACGATCAGCTTAAGGCTGTTGAAAGCGGTGGTGTCGTAGTCCTAAAATTCGAGGACTGGAAGGTGATCCCGCTCGAAAACATCGTGGCGATGAAAAGGGGAGGGAAGGTTATTGCTGCAGTTGAAAGTGTTGATGATGCAAGGCTTGCTCTCACAACTCTGGAAAAGGGAGCAGATGGTGTGGCGGTTAGCGGTAACAGAGAGGAATTGAGGAGATACTATGAGATCGTGAAGGGGCAGAAAGAGGGTATTGAGCTTGTAAGAGGCAAGATTGTGGAAATAAAGCCTCTCGGAGTTGGTGAGAGAGTTTGCATCGACACCGTATCGCTGATGACTCCCGGAGAGGGTATGCTCGTCGGAAACAGATCTGCTTTCATGTTTCTCGTTGCGAGTGAGAGTGAAGAGAGCGAGTATGTTGCTTCAAGACCTTTCAGAGTCAACGCTGGAAGTGTGAACGCTTATCTGAAGGTTGGGGACAAAACAAAGTATCTTGCCGAACTCAAAGCTGGAGATGAGGTGGAGATCGTCAGGTACGATGGGAGAGTGAGGGAGAGCTACGTGGGGAGGGTTAAGATCGAGAGAAGACCACTCATACTTGTCAAAGCGGTCGTGAACGGAGAAGAGGGAAGTGTTATCCTCCAAAATGCTGAGACAATAAAGCTTGTTGCCCCGGATGGAAAGCATATTTCGGTTTCTGAGTTGAAGGAAGGGGATGATGTGCTCGTGTGGATTGGTAAGAAAGCGAGACACTTCGGTGTTGAGGTCGACGAGTTCATCGTGGAGAGATGAGGCTTGTTGCTACAGTTTCAAGCCTTAAGGAGGCGAGGCTGGCTGAGAAAGCTGATTTAGTTGAAATCAGACTTGATCTGTTTGATGATGTTGAGAACCTAATTGATGAGATAAAAAAACTCGATAAAGAGATAATCGCGACCTTGAGAAGAGAGAGGGACGGTGGAAAGTATAGGGGTAGGGATGAGGAAAGAATTCAGACTCTGAAGTGGTTTGCTGAAGAGTGCGATGCGAGTTATGTTGACATCGAGTGCGATATGCCCGATTCGGCTTTCGATTTTGATTGCATGATAATTGAGTCCTACCACAACTTTCAGAAAACACCGGAATATCCAGAACTGAAAAAGATCGTTGAGGACAGGAGAGGGGACTTTGTTAAGATCGTAACGATGGGAAGGAGCAAAAAAGATGTTGGAAAAATTGTCAAACTTCTTATAGAGTGTGACGACATCATAGCTTTTCTGATGGGAAAGGAATTTTCCTTCACCCGTATTATGGCGGTCTTCTTGGGCTCTCCCTTCATTTACTGTTACGTAGGTGAATCCAAGGCTCCGGGTCAGATTCATCTGGATGACGCCTACAGAATACTGAAGATTTTGGGGTGATATTTTGAAAATTTTGATTTACGGCGTTGGAAACATGGGGAAACTTTTCAAAGACCTGTTTTACAGCAGGGGATACTATGTCAAGGGATACGATGTTGTTGGGGAGAGGAGAGATGTTGACAGTGTTTCGGGTTTTGACGTTATTTTTGTCTGCACACCGATGGACAGTCTGAAGGAGTCCGTTGAGCATTTAAAGGGGGAGGCAAATCCTGATTCCCTTCTTGTTGACATATCTTCTGTCAAGAAGATTTCAGTTCCGATTTTTGCAAGCTCTGGCTTTGATTTTCTCAGCATCCATCCGATGTTCGGTGGGGATAGCGAGATAGCCCTTTCAAACATAATTGTGGTTCACGAGTCGGGGAGGGAGGAGGAGAGAATAATACTCGATGAGTTCAAAAAAAGCGGGGCGGTGATAAGCAGGCTGGACGTTGAGGAGCATGACAGAAAGATGGCAGAAATTCAGGGAGTGGCTCACTTTCTGCTCGTCTCAATGGCGGACTTTCTGAGGTACGACAGAGAGGAGCTTAAGTACGCATCACCCATTTTCACGGTTCTTTACAAGCTTGCAAGCAGAATCATCAACCAGAACTGGGAGATGTATTACAGGATCCAGAAGAATGCCGAATACATCAGGCAGAGATTTCTGGAAAGAGCACTGGAGATACACGAAAGGATGAAGGATAGAGAAAGTTTCAGGAGAATATTTGACGATCTCAGAGGAATTTACACGGACTACGAGTCGAGCACCATAATTCTGGAGGCATACAAGGCAACAAAGAGGGGCGAGAGCATTGAGGAACTCAGAGGACTTATAAGATCCATTGATTCGCTTCTTTTGAGATTGATAGAGAGGAGAGTGGAAGCTGCAAAGGAGATAGCGAGAATAAAGGCTGAAAAGGATGAGCCGATAGAAATTAAGGACGTTGAGGAAGAGAAGATCAGAGATGTGATTTCGAGGACAAATCTGAACCCGATAAGGATAAAGGAAATCTTTGAAAATGTAATGGCTCTCACAAAGGAGGAGGAGTACAGGGTTGCAGGGATAGAGAAAACTGTAGCAGTTCTCGGCCCTCAAGGAAGCTTTAGTGATGAGATGGCTCTTAAGCTCGTTGGTTCGAGGACGCCCTTAAGATATTGCGCCACGACGGATGAGATAATAAAGCTGGTTGAAAACGGTGAAGTTGATTTTGGCATTGTACCCATAGAGAACTCCGTCAACGGAACGGTTCTACCTGTTCTTGATGCTCTAATGAGTCATGACGTCGAAGTTTTTGGTGAGGCCAAGCTTGAGGTCAACCACTGTCTCGTGGCGAAGCGCAAAATCGAGCTCAGGAAGATAAAGACCATCTACTCCCACCCTCAGGCTGTTGCGCAGTGCATGGGCTTCATAAACAACTATCTCCCCAATGCCAGCATTCGCTACACATCTTCGACAAGCGATGCAGCGAAGATGATCGATGATTACTCTGCTGCAATAATGTCCGAAAACGCGGCAAGATTCTACAGGCTGCATGTGCTGAGAAGAGGAATTCAGGATCTGAAGGGAAGGAACATAACGAGATTTTATCTGATAAGGCGGAGAACTGGTAGGAGGGAAGGTAAGATTACATCCCTGTTCTTTGGAGTTGAAGACAGGCCGGGGGCGCTGAAAGATGTCCTTGAGGTGTTCTACAGAAAAGGGTTCAATCTGAGGAAGCTGGAATCGAGACCCGCTGGAACGGGACTGGGAGATTACGTTTTCTTTGTCGAGGTTGAGGCAGCACTCAGCGATGAAGATCTGGAGGACTTGAAGGGTGTTACATCCTTTTACAAGGTTGTTGGAGTCTTTGATGAAGTTAAAAGTCTGAAGGTGTACTCTTAATCCAATTTTTGCTGCAATACAGTTTACACCAATCTGTAAAAAAGAGCATAGAGAATCACCGCAACTATCCCGATAATTTTTAGAATCCTGTACTTGTCAAAATGCTTCTTTCCGAAGAGATAAAGCGTCAGATAGGAAAACAAGATCACAGCCAGAAGATTGAAATGAGTTGAAGACGTCAGGTATAGAGCAATGCTCAGCAGAACCCCGAAGGGTGATAAATATCTCAGGAGGCCTAGGTAACCCCTACCGTAGGTTACATCCAGAACAGAATAACCCTTTTCAAAGTTCCTTGGCTCCGGAACCTCATCGATGGGAATTTCGGGGAAGATCACTCCAACAAAGCCGCATCTATTGCACCTGTAACTGTAAAGGGCGCCAGATGCAACTGCTGCTGGAACTGACAGGTCAGGGGATACATCTACGCTGTTGCAGACTGGGCAGATTCTGACGTAATCCTGTGTCATTTTATTTAATTTTGCTGTGAAGTATTTAAGCAATTTACCATGTTTCATAATGGGTGAGCATGCTAACAGGATACCTGCTCCTTCTCCCAGGCTTTTCAGCAGGATGACCTACGGGAACGATGGCCATCGGTCTCACAAACTCTGGAAGATTGAGAATTTCAGATACTTCGCTCTCATCGAAAGCTCCAACCCACACCGCACCAAGTTCAAATGCTGTGACTGCGAGTAGCATATTTTCCACCGCAGCAGTGGCGTCCTGCTCCGCATAAAGCTTCCCTCTCTCCCCGTAAACCCTCATGCTTCTGGGATAGTTTGCACAAACTACGACAACAACTGGAGCCTCAGCTATGAACATCTGCTTTAGCGCTGCTTTCGCAAGTCTGATTTTTCTCTCCTTGTCTCTCACAACCACAAAATCCCTTGCCTGCAAATTTCCAGCTGATGGAGCAGCGTTAGCAGCTTCCAGTATCAAATTAAGAGTTTCGTCGTCAACATCCTCATTCGTAAACTTCCTTATTGAGACTCTTCTGAAAATCAAATCGAGTTTTTCCCTCATAAAAATAATTTTTGCGAGAGGTTTAAAGAATTTAATGTTTCAGCCTGTCCTGCAGTTCATGGAAGAATCCTCTCGGCATGAGAATTCCAACAGCAATCAGAATTGCGTAAAGCACTATTTCGTCATTGATCGGCAGCGATGCCATGCTTATCAGATCCCTCAACCACCAGTTCTTGGCAAGGTAGATGACAATTGCACCAATTAAAGGCCCGTATATCGTTCCAAGACCGCCAAGCACTGCAGAGAGTATCACGAGGAGCATGAGGGGAATGTCATACAATTCGGGGCCGACAGTGTATCTGTAGTTCACAATTGCCGCTCCCGCTATACCGGCAAAAAATGAGCTCAAAACGAATGCCAGAACTTTGTATCTGGTCGTGTCTATCCCAATAGACTCTGCAAGCTCCTCGCTGTCCCTCACAGCCATGAGCCGCAGCCCTATTCTGCTCCTCACTATCTTGAGCATTGCTGCAAGGGATACGAGAAGGAGGATGAGGGCGAAGTAGTATTTCGATAGTGTGGTATCGAACAGAGCATATCCGGCTATCGAAAAGCCCTCTTCACCCCCAAAAACATCTCTCCAGATGAACACAGTTTGCATGAAAACGAGGGGAAGAATTGCTGTTACAAGAGAAAAATAGTACCCTCTGAGCCTTAGGGTAATGACACCTATCACAAATCCAACGAGGGCTGCAGCAAGACCGCCGACGATTATTGCCACCGCCGGATGAACTGCAATTCCAATCCTAAGTGGGGTTTGGAGGAGTGCTGCAATGTACGCCCCCAGTCCCACGAATGTTGTATGACCGAGATTAACTTGACCCGTATATCCGACCATCAAGTCCCAACTTATTACGATGATCGCAAAGAGGTATGTGAGGCCGATGAGATACAGATAGGCTTCAGGGATTACAAGCGGTAAGGCTGCAGAAATTAGGATTAGAAGAGCTGCGAAAAGTGTGGATATCTTCATTCTTCCACCCCGAACAATCCTGTCGGCTTAACAACCAGAATTGTGACTATCGCAAGCAGCATGACGAACTCTGACCACCTTGCTCCGAGAAATGTTATTGTCACAACCAGAATGTAACCAACTATGAACGATGAGACTATGCTACCCCTCAAACTGCCCAAACCTCCAAGTATAACTATCGCAAAGGCGTAAATCAAAGCCCTGAGCGAGGTTTCGGGGGATATTGCGAAAATCTGTGCGTAAAGGATTCCAGCAAAGCCTGCCAGAATCGAAGAAAGAACCATCACCAGAATGAAAATTCTTTCAACATCTATTCCGATGAGCATTGCAGCTTCGCTATCCTGTGAGGTTGCAAGTATTCTCTTCCCGATGCTTGTTTTTGAGATCACAAGGTCAAGGGAGACCAAGGATACGACGGCAAGGATGAAGGATGTTACCCTCATATTGGTGACCTTAAGGTTGTTTAGCTCAACCACCCCCTTAACCAGAGGAATTATCGAAATCCCTCTGTCGCCAAAATTTACGAGCAGAATCTGCTGAATCAGAAGAGCGAGAGCGAGTGTTACGATTATGACCATAACCTCGTTTTTGCGAACAGGACGGGTTAGCGAGTAAACAAGTATTCCGAGAAGTCCAGAAACAGCTAAACCAGCAAGAATGCTGGCGTAAACATTAACTCCGCTACTTATCAGCATAAAAGCTACATAGGCTGAGCAAACAAAGGCTGCACCGTGTGCGAAGTTCAGGATTCGAGAAACTCCAAAAATTAAGGAGAAACCTGAGGCAACAAGCCCCCAGATTCCTCCGACAACCGCGCCGAACACTATGATCTTCAGCAGGACATCTATCATGTACCCCGCAGCTTTTTCAGTGTTTATTTACCTTACTCATTTCTCGATCCACGGTGGAAGCTTGAACTCTCCATTCGCAACGCTGTCTGGATAGATTATGTACTGCTTTCCGTCCTGCCACTGCGATATCCAGTTCCTGACATACTTATCTCCCCACATAAGGTCGTGGTTCTTGTAGAAGGCGATAGGTCTTGTCAGTTCAGCAGGATTTGATGCATCGAACTTCTCAAGGTACTTGACAAGCACGTCAGGATCGAACGGATCCTTTTCTCCGGCTTTAGCCGCCATCTCAACTGCCATCTTGTAGAGGTAGACCGCATCGTAAGCTCCATACGCCTGATGGGATTCAGGGTAATGGCCATACTTTTTCTTGTACGCCTCCACGAATTCTTTACATTTTTCCGTTGGAGGAGCCGTAACGAGGGCACCACCATCAGCGATGAATATCTCGTAGTTCGCCATCCCGTTCGTCTTGTTGTAGAATTCAGCATCAATTGCAGCAAGATCGTGTCCTGCAAGAAGTAGATTCGGCTTCAGCGTAGCCCACTGCTTCGCCAGAATATCTCCCGTACCCGCAATTGCAAGTATTGGCATTATGAGATCCGCATCCATGCTTTCAGCGTCCTGAATGAGCTGCTCGTATTCCGAGTATCCCCTCGGAACTCTAACGTCTTTGACGATCTCAACCCCTTCCGCTTCGAGAAGCGGTTTAAGTGCCTCTACAACCGGATCCGTCCACACATGCTCGTCCCTGATTATGTAAACCTTGCTGGCATCGTAACCGCTGACTTTCAAGAATTTGACCATATCGGCCAGATCAAGGGCGAAGGTTGAACCGTTGTTCTGAGTAACTCTGAACCAGTACTTGTACCTCTCGTAGTTCTCAGCCACCTTTTTAGCATGCGCAGGTGATGAGGCATCAGCAAGGAACAGGGTCTTCGTCTCCGCCATCGTCTCCATCATCGTGAGCATTACACCGCTCGAAAATCCGCCGATAATAACATCCGCGTTCTCTATGGTCGCCAGCCTCCTGAATTCTGTAGAAGCTGTATTCGAGTCGAGCTTCGTGTCACCGACAACAACCTCGATTGGATACCCGAGTATGCCTCCCTGAGCGTTGATTTCCTCTGCTGCAAGCTTCACAGCCTTTTCCTCTGCCATTCCCTCGGGAAGAGACATGGGGCCTATTACCCCAACCACCACCTTCTCCCTTTCAGCCTTCTGCCCACTTTGCACACACAGAGACGTGATAGTAGCGAGCAGTATTACTGCTGTTAGCACAGCTTTAGCATATCTCATGTTGTGGATGAGCACAGCAAAGTATTTAAACCTTCCCCAATCACTACAGACATGTTAAAGGTCAGAGACGTGCACAAGAGTTTCGGTGAACTAAAAGTTCTTGAGGGCGTAAACTTCGAGGTTGACAAGAGTGAGAGGATCGGCATAATTGGTCCCAACGGAGCCGGTAAGACTACGCTTTTCAACATCATTTCAGGGTTTCTCAAGCCAGATGGCGGCAAAATAATCTTCAAAAACAGGAACGTTGTCGGTTTAAGGCCGAACCAGCTTGCAAAGATGGGTTTAGTCAGAACGTTCCAGATAGTCAAAGTTTTTGGCAACATGACTGTCGAAGAGAATATGCTGACCATTTCATCAGACCTCGACTATCTCAGAGAATTCGGACTGTGGGAGAAAAGAAAGGATGTGGCGGCAAACTTGTCCTACGGAGAGCTCAGAAAGCTCAGTATCGCCCTTGCGATAGCCTCAAATCCAAAATTGCTTTTGCTCGATGAGCCCTTCTCTGGGTTAAGCCCCAGAGAGGCGAGGGAGTTAGCAGACATAATCAGGAACATAAACCACAATGGTCAGTCAATTGCCATAATCGAGCACAGACTCAGTGATCTCTTTGATGTTGCCGAAAAGGTTCTTGTTTTGAATTCGGGAAGGATAATATTTGAGGGTCAGCCCGACGAGGTCGTGAGGGAAAAATCTGTTATAGAGGCATATCTTGGTAAGAAGTATGCAAAAGCATTTGCTTGAAGTCGAGAACCTGTATGCTTACTACGGCAAGGCCGAAATACTGAGGAATGTGAACATCCATGTTAAAGAGGGAGAGTCCGTAGCTGTCTTAGGACCAAACGGAGCCGGTAAGACTACACTCCTCAAGTCAATCTGCGGGCTTGTGGAAACGAAGGGGAAGATACTATTCAACGGAATGGAGATTTCTGGATTAAGGCCCCATGAGAGGATCAAGCTCGGAATTGCCATAAGTCCTGAAGGGAGAAGACTGTTTCCCGAAATGTCAGTTGAGGATAACCTGCTGCTTGCTGGAAACGGTGAGAAGCTCGAATTTGTTTACGATCTTTTTCCGAATCTGAAAGAGAAAAGGAGGCAGCTTGCGAAGAACATGAGCGGTGGTGAGCAGCAGATGATTGCCATAGCCAGAGCGTTGATGCTCGAACCCAAGCTTTTGCTGCTTGACGAACCCTCTATGGGTCTCGCCCCCATTGTGGTTGAAACAATAGCAGAGGCAATCGAGAAAATTAGGGAGGAACTTGATCTATCCATACTTATAGTGGAGCAGAATACGCAGATGGCTTTTGATGTCGCGGACAGGGCCTATGTACTGGCGAGCGGGGAGGTTGTGAAGGAAGGTGAGATTGGTAGTTTGGAGGGGATAGAGAGGGACTATTTCAGCTAGTTTTATTATCCTACCCCGCTTTTAAGCTACCAAAAACATAACGTCAAATATCAATTTTTTAATTATTAGGGTTCTCACCAAATCACATCTCAGCCAACCTCTGCAACACCTTCTTCTCCCTGAAACCCAGAGCAACAACCACCCCCACCAAAAGGACATTCAGAGCTGCAAACTTATACACAGATCTCC